>CAZDYB010000137.1:6750-9865 GCA_964509045.1 uncultured Akkermansia sp. | reverse complement strand
GGATGGAGCCTGTCCCCGCTGGATCGGGGCGGAGTTCGGCGGGCCCAAAGTGCCTTGTCCCCAGGGTCGGTCCTGTCCCCGGAGCCGGTCCCGAGGTGAATCGCAGGGAGGCGAACTTCGGGAACCGAGTTCTTTGAGGGGCGGTTTATTGGCGGGTGGGGATGGAGCGCAGGAATTTCGAGAGGTAGCGACCGGTGTAGGATCCGTTGATTCGTGCCACTTGTTCCGGGGTGCCTTCGGCAATGATCCGACCTCCGCCTGCGCCACCCTCGGGGCCTAGGTCGATGAGCCAGTCCGCCTCGGCGATGAGGTCGAGATTGTGTTCAATAACGATAACGGTATGACTGGCATCGACGAGGCGTTGGAGGACTTCAACGAGGCGGCGAACATCCTGGAGGTGAAGGCCGATGGTGGGTTCTTCGAGGACGAACAGGTCGTGTCGGGCAGCGCCGCGGCGGGTGCGTCCGGCAGGTTCGGACTCCGGTCCGGGTCTGAGTCCGGTGAGGAGATGGGAGACGAGTTTGATCCGCTGGGCTTCGCCGCCGCTGAGGGTGGGACTGGTCTGTCCGAGGCGGAGATAGTCGAGGCCGGTATCGCGCAGGGCTTCGAGTGGGCGGAGCAATCGGGCGTGGGCTGCGAAGAACGTGATGGCCTCGGCTACGGAGAGGTCAAGGATGTCGGCGATGGATTTGCCGTTCCATTGGACGTCGAGGGTCTCGGGGTTGAATCGACGGCCGCCGCAGGTGTCGCAACGGACCTGGGCGGGTGGGAGGAAGTTCATCTCGATGGCGATGAAGCCTGTGCCCTCGCACTGGGGACAGCGGCCCTGGGGAGAATTGAAGCTGAAGCGACCTGGGCCATAGCCGCGCATGCGGGCTTCCGGGGCGGTGGAGAAGAGTTTTCGGATGTCATCGAAGAAGCCGACGTAGGTGGCGGGAGTGGAACGTGGGGTCCGTCCAATGGGTGCTTGGGTGACTTCATGGACGGCGGTAAGGATCTGGTGTCCCTGGAGGCGTGGTGACCCGGCGGCGGGGCGGGAGCCGGCGACAGCGGCGGTGACGGTCGGGACGAGACAATCCTTGACGAGGGTGCTTTTGCCGGAGCCGGAGACGCCGGTGACGACGATGAACCGTCCGAGGGGGAATCTGGCGGAAATGCCGTCGAGATTGTGGAGGCGGATTTTTTCGAGTGACAGCCAGCCGGTGGAAGCCTTGGGATCGACGGGGCGCCGGAGGCCACGGGCTGGGTGGGAAGGACGTTCGCGCAGGCAGGCGCCGGTGATGGATTCCGGATGGTCTTGCAGTTCTGCGAGGGTTCCGGCCGCGACCACGTGTCCGCCTTTAACACCGGCACCCGGACCGAGATCAATGATGTGATCGGCGCGGCGCATGGTTTCCTCATCATGTTCGACCACGACGAGGGAATTGCCGCGGTCGCGGAGTCGGACGAGGGCGTCGAGGAGTTGATCATTGTCGCGGCTGTGGAGGCCGATGGTGGGTTCGTCGAGGATGTAGAGGACGCCGGCGAGATTGGAGCCGAGTTGGGCGGCGAGTCGAATGCGTTGGGCTTCGCCGCCGGAGAGGGTGGTGATGGCGCGACCGAGTTGGAGGTAGCCGAGGCCAACTTCGCACATGAAACGCAGGCGTTCCCGGATTTCCGGCAGGATGTCGCGGGCGATTTCGGCAGTGCGGCCGGAGGGTTGGACGGCGGCAGCCCAGGCAAACGCTTCGGCGACGGTGGCGCAGGCGAAGGTATCGATGGTGGGGCCGGAATTGTCCGAGGGAGTTTCAGAAGGGCTGTTGCCGGGGGAGGGCAGTGGGAGATGAACAGCGCGGGCCTCGGGTTTGAGTCGGCCACCGAGGCAGTCGGGACACGCCTCACGTTCGCCGTCGGCCCAGCGCCACCAACTTTCCTCGATGGCATCGGCGTTGGCCCCGCGGTCGACGTCCGGGATCTTGAACAACTCGCCGAAACCGCGGCAGGTGGGGCACCAACCCTGGCTGGAGTTGTAGGAAAAGTTCTTCGGGTCCAATGGGGCGAAGCTGCGACGGCAGGAGGGGCAGGAACGATCGGTGGAATGGACGGAGGTCTTGTCCTGGGCGTCCCAGGCGAAGATCACGCCGTTCCCGACTTCGACACCTCGGTCGACAGCGGCCCGGAGTGGGGCGAGGTGGCGGATTCCGGCGGCAGCGGGGATCTCGGCGATGACGACTTCGACGTCGTGTTCCTTGAAGCGGTCGAGCCGGAAGGGTTGATCGGCTGGGTGAAGGTGGCCATCGGCACGAAGTTCGGTGAACCCCTGACGCAGTGCCCAGTCGGCGATCTCGGAGTGGAAACCCTTCCGGTTTCGGATGACGGGTGCGAGTAATCGGAGCGGACCGCGTTGGCGAAGTTCGGACCGCAGGGTTGAAACGATTTCGTCGCGGGTCTGGGCGGAGACGGGGACATTGCAGTCGGGACAATGCTGGGTGCCGAGGCGGGCGAAGAGGAGGCGCAGGAACTGATGGACTTCGGTGACGGTGGCGACGGTGCTTTTTCCGCCCCCGCGAGAGGTGGTTTGTTCGATGCTGACCGTGGGGGGGAGACCGGAGATGAGGTCTACATCGGGCCGGGGCATCTGTTCCACGAACTGGCGTGCATAGGCGCTCATGGAGTCGAGGAAGCGGCGTTGGCCTTCGGCGAAAAGGAGGTCGAAGGCCAGGGTGGATTTGCCGCTGCCGCTGACACCGGTCACGACGACGAACTTGCCGCGGGGGATGTCGACGGAGATGTCCTTGAGGTTGTGTTCCCGGGCGCCCCGGATCTGGATGGCGTTGGAGGAGGGATCGGTAACAAGAGGCGGCCGCACGCCCCACGCTTACCACCGGACCGGGTTGAGGCAAAGGAGTGGCTGGGAGGGAACGGAACCGGGGCTGGTGCGGCCGCGGAGCGCCACGGGATTGAACTCAGAAGGTGACGACGCGATACAGGCCGAGCGGGGTCGAGTCGGTGGACTGGAGGTTGAGGGTTTCGGTGGTCTGGGTCGCGGTGGCCTCGTAGAGGTTGATCCAGGGTGAGCCGAGTTGGGTGGTTCCTTCGAGACGCAGGACGCGGCCCGGGATCAGGTTGGAGATTT
>CAZDYB010000137.1:0-6740 GCA_964509045.1 uncultured Akkermansia sp. | reverse complement strand
GGTGAGGCTCGCCCGGAGTCCGGGTTCGGGCGGTGGTTGGACGGTAAAGAGGGGTGCCCAGGTCGGATGTGCGGCGGGCGCAGCGGCGACCCGGGAGACTGCTGAACCGTCATGGCCGACCGTATAGACCTCGGAACGGGTGACATCGCCGAGAAGGGAGTTCCAGCCGTTCAACACCACCTGCGGGGCGAGGTCGAAGGCGATGCGGGAGCTGTCGGGAGACCAGCTTACCCGGGTGATCCACAAACCTTCTCCCAACCGAAGGACTTCGCGGTCGCCACTGCCGTCGTAGTTCACCACCCGGATTGAGCAGATCGAGGGGAGAGGTGCGATACCGGCGCCGTCGAAGCGATTGTCCTGTCTGAGCAGGTGCTGGACATACGCGACCTGCTGTCCATTGGGCGCGATGGCCGGGGCGTAGTCGTGTGGGATGATGCCCGAGAATATCAGCGTGCTGATGTCGATGAAGGCATCGAAGCGGGCCACGGGTGAGGTCAGGCGTCGGATGAACTGGCGCGGGAAGGAGGTCGTGAAGACGGCGAGGACGGTGCCTTCGGCGCTGGTGCGACCGGCACTGCCGGTGGCGGTGATGTCGGAACTGACGGTGGCGACGACTTCACCGCGTGAGGGGTGCCAGTCGACGCCGTCGCCGCCCTGATTGAAGCCGGTACGTTCGACGCCGAGGAAGACGAACGGGCCATCGGGTTGTGCGTCATCGACGCGGAAGATGTCGACCACCGGGAATCTGCCGCTGGCCGGGGTGAGGTCGTTGGGACCGCCGGTCTCCAAGGGTCTGTCGGCGGTGACCGAGCTGGAACGACGCAGGGCATTGACGACGATCCGGGTTCCGTCCGGGGAGAGGGCCTTGTGATAGGGATGATGGACGGTGAAACCGGTGATGACGCGATTGCCGACATCGCCGAGGTCATTGGTCAGGATGATGTTGGAAGTGGCGATGGTGTCCTCGTACCCGGTGAGCCTGCGTCCGCCGCCGGTGAGGAGATCGAGGAGGAAGACGTTGTTGCTGATCTTGAACGGGCGACCGGGGTCGGGGGAAGTGACGAGAAGGAATCGGCCGCTGCGGGACGCAGTCGGATAGAGGGCGGATGGCAGGTTGACGGGCAAGGCCTGGTCGCCGGAGCCGTTGGCGTTGACGCGACGCAACAGGGCTGGGGAAGTCAGGGTGGGGATGCTGTTGTAATAGATCACCTCGGCCTTGGTGGGGTTGAAGCCCGTGATCAACGCGGCCAGAACAGCCATGACGGTGATGATCGACGAAGGGATTGTGCTCAGAAGAGGCAGGTCTTGGCCGAGGATGCGTGCGGGAGCGGATGCCGCGACCGTGATTGGATGGGTTGGGTGGTTGGAGTTCATCAGGTCCCCTTGGGGGGAGGCCGGCCAAGCCGTATCCATGCAGGCGGATCGGTCGTCCCGGATGGACCTTCTTCCGCAAGTCCTTCGTCTTCCGCTCGTCAACCCGCAGTGCGGGACGACGAGCACACTCCTCGGCAAGTGAAAGGATCTGCTGCGCCGTCAATTCCTTCCCCACCGCATGGATACGTCCAAGGCTTCCCCTGTCGGGAGGACCTTTCACGGGGTGTGGGTTGAGGTCAATTGCGCAGGTCTGGCGGAGGCAAAAGAGGCTGCCGTCCAGCCCGGGGCGAAACCCGTGTGGACGACAGCCTGGTACTGGAACCGGATCCGCGGGATGTGGATCAGCTGTGGTAGCCTTCCTCGCCATGTTCGGCGAGGTCGAGCCCCTGTTCTTCGGCGTCCTCTGCGGGACGCAATCCGATGGTGAAGCGGATGAGATAAGCGATGACAACGGTGGCGACGACCGACCAGACAACGGTGAGACCGATGGCCTTGAACTGGGCAGTGAGCAGGCCTTCGGCAAGGTCGCCGACCGCGGGGTTGGCGTCCTTGCTGGCGAGGACGCCGGTCAGGATCGCGCCGAGGGTTCCGCCGACGCCATGGACGCCAAAGGTGTCGAGGGCATCGTCGTAACCGAAGATCGACTTCAACTTCCAACAGGCGAGGAACGGAATGATTCCGGCGATGACGCCGATGATCATGGCGCCGGTGGTGGTGATGAAGCCGCAGGCGGGAGTGACGGTGACGAGCCCGGCGACGATGCCGGAGCAGAAGCCGAGGACGGACGGTTTGCCCTTCACCAGGCATTCGGTCATGCCCCAGACGAAGCCGGCGGTGCCGGCTGCGAGCGTGGTGGTGGTGAATGCGTTGGCGGCGATGCCATCGGCGGCAAGAGCGGAGCCAGCGTTGAAGCCATACCAGCCAACCCAGAGCATTCCGGTCCCGACCATGCACAGGACCATGCTGTGAGGCGTCATGGGTTGACGTCCGTATCCGCGGCGGGGTCCGAGGATCAGGCACAGGACCAGTGCGGACCAACCGGAGGTCATGTGGACAACCGTGCCACCTGCGAAGTCGAGGGCTTTGATGGTGGCGTCCTTGTTGAGGGGGCCGCACATCAAGCCGTCGGCCGCCCAGACCATGTGGGCGAAGGGGAAGTACACCGCGAACATCCAGAGGGCGACAAATGCCAGCACAGCGGAGAACTTCATCCGTTCAGCAATGGCGCCGACGATGAGGGCGGGAGTGATGATGGCGAAAGTGAGTTGGAAGACAGCCCAGACATTGTTGGAAATCCAGTTGGATCCGTGCCCGACACCATTTCCGTCAACGCCCTTGAAGAAGAAGTAGTCGGTGCCGCCGAGATAGGCGTTTCCGGGTGCGAAGGCGAAGCTGTAGCCGCAGAGCCACCAGAGGATGGTCACAAGCCCGGCAACCCCGAGACATTGGGCCATCACCGACAGCACGTTCTTCTTGCGGACCAAGCCACCGTAGAAGAGGGCCAGGCCAGGCAGGGTCATGAAAAGGACCAGCGCGGTCGAGGTCATCTGCCAGGCGTTGTGTCCCGGTCCGGGACCCGCAATGCGGGTGGTAGTCTGGGTCGATGCGTTTCGGGCCGTGTTGTTGATGTAGGCTTCGAGGTCTTCAAGCCGCTCCTCAGTGGTGCGGGGTGCGGGTTCGTCAGCGGCCTGGGCGATTGGCGCAGTGGCGCAGGCCAAGGTGGCCCACAGAATCAGGATCCAGCGTTTCATGTTTGCAGAGTGGGTGGAAATGGATGGGGTGGATCAGACAGCGGATTCGCCACGTTCATCGGTGCGGATGCGGATCGCTTCGTCGATGGAGGAGACGAAGATCTTGCCATCACCGATCTTCCCGGTTCGGGCCGCCTTGATGATCGCAGCGGTGGCCTCGGCGACCTTGGAGTCGGGGACTACAAGTTCCAGTTTGATCTTTGGGAGGAAATCGACGGTGTATTCGCTGCCCCGATAGATCTCCGTGTGCCCCTTTTGACGGCCGAACCCCTTGACCTCGCTGACCGTCATTCCTTCGATGCCGACGTCGTGAAGGGCGTCTTTCACCTCTTCGAGCTTGAATGGCTTGATGACCGCTTCGATTCGCTTCATGCGCTGTTCTCCTCCGGCGCCGCGTTCTGGATCTGGACCGCCGGACAGGTCCTGGATCACCCGCATTGCTCGGTGCGACGGGGCGGGGCAGGGGGAGCACCGGGAATGCCATGGCCAAGGGTGTGTTGTTCAACCTGTTCCAGTTGAACATGTTTTGTGTGAATCATTTTCATGAAGCGGTTTATTGGAGCTCAATGTGTCTGTTTATGATCATTCAGTTCAATTTGATGCCGACTGTGCGGGCGGGGTGCATCGGATTGGTCAGGGTGAGAGCGTGAGTGGCGATCGGTCCGGGTTTGGGATTGAGGCCATCCGGTCAGGCATCCAGGGAGCCTGTCCCCATGGGGTCCGGACCGGGATCGGTGGCGTCCAGGGCGGGACATGGGTTGCTTGGCAAAGGGGTCGGAGGAGCCTGTCCCCACCGGCCCCCCAGAATGAGGAGTGTTGTGGGGCGTTGGGGTAAGGGTTGATTCGGTGAAGCCTCTGATGGCAAGATCCTGAACGATGCTGCGAGCCCGAACCTGGGTGTATTTGTTGGCGTTGACCTGCGTTTGGATGGGTGCGGCGGTCAGGGCTCAATCCGTCCGACTGGAATTGGTGACCGGCGGATTGAACGAACCGACCTATGTCACGGCGGCGCCGGGCGATAGCCAGCGACTTTTCGTCCTGGAGAAGCGAGGACGTATCCGGATTCTGGATCGGACGAGCGGCGTGCTGAGAAGCAATGCGTTCCTCAACATCAAGGTGTTCGCAGGGAGCGAGGCGGGATTGCTCGGCATGGCGTTCGCGCCGGATTTTTCGGAATCAGGCGTTTTCTATGTGACGGCGTCGGATGGCGCCGGGGGTGGGATGACCTTGTCGCGGTATCGGGTTTCGGCCAAGGACCCGGATGTGGCGGACCCGAGGAGTCGAGAGATGCTGATCGCGTTTCCCGGCGGCTCGGACCTCCATGCAGGCGGGTGGATCGGGTTTCATCCGAACACAGGGCACCTTTATCTGACGGTGGGGGATGGCGATGGATTGTTGCCCGGGGCTGGATTCCCGCATAAGGGGAACAGCCAGAAGCCGGATTTGCTGCGGGGAAAATTGTTGAGGATGGAATTGGCGAATACGGGGCCGCCCAAGGTTCCGTCGGACAATCCGTTTGTTTCCGGCGGTGGATTGCCGTTGGTGTGGGCAAGTGGAGTGCGGAATCCGTGGCGCGCGAGTTTTGATCGGGAGACGGGCGACTTCTGGTTTGGAGATGTCGGCGGGAATCATCGGGAGGAAATCAATGTGGAGCCGATGGGGACGCAGGGTGGGAGGAACTACGGATGGTCGACGTTCGAAGGGAAGCTTCCAACGGGATGGACGCTCCCCATCCTCCCGCCGACCAACAGTCCGGCACTGATTCCGCCGGTGTTTGATTATCCCCACAACCTCACCAATTGGGGAGGATCGGTCGTGGGTGGTCATGTCTATCGGGGGAAGAAGGTGCCGGAGTTGGTCGGACGCTACGTCTTTGGGGATTACCTGACCGGATTCCTGTGGTCATTGAAACGGAGTCCGCAGGGGGTCGAGGTTACCCGGATGAAGGTGGTCACGCCTGAGGGAGTGACCTTTGGCGCGGTGTCGTCGTTTGGGGAAGATGAGAGCGGAGAGTTATACGTTCTCGATCTGGTGCGCGGATCGCTCTTCCGATTTGAGCCCGGCCCGGTCCTGAAGGCTGTCGATGTCCCGCGCCCGGAGACGGAAGCCGGGGCGGTGACAGGGGAGAAGGCGGGGATCAGGTGGTGGCCGTGGGTGTTGGCCGGTTTGGTGGGGGTGGTGGTGGCGGCGAGGCAGATCTGGTTGCGCTGAGTTTGTGGGTCACAGAACCCGACGCACCCAGTCGGTCGTGAGCCTTGTGACACGGTCAGCATGACCGAGTTCGGGCTGGAACACGTTGAAGATGTGATCCGCTCCCCCGATCAGGATCGCCTCGCGCGGACGTCCGGTCGCGACCTTGAGGAAGATGGCCTCGTGGGCTGGCAGGTAATCGTCGGTGCCGCGGATCGACAGGAAGGCGCCGGAGAATCGGGCCAGGGCGGTGTCGGTGTCGAAACCCTTGAAGCTCTCGAAGAATTCGTGGCGGAGGGTGACGGTTTTCCAGCCTGGAATGGCCAACGTTCCGGTGCCTTCCCGGGCGGCCTGGCTGGCAGGGTTGGCGAAAGCTCCGCTGGTAAAGCCTTGATGCAGGTTTCCTGAGACCGATGACCACAGGACCATCGCCTTGAACACGCCGGGGCGTCGTGCTGCCGCTTCAATAGCCGTTGCCCCTCCCAGACTCCATCCCATCAGCCCGATCCGTCGTGGATCAATGCCGCGTTGCCGTAGGGTAAAGTCGGTGGCGACGACCGTGTCTTCGAGTCGGGTGTGGAAAGTGGACAGGATCCGGGTGCGGGTGCGGTCGCCTTCACCGCGGAAATTGATGCGCAACGAAGCAACCCCAGCCTCGGCCAGTTCCCCGGCAAGCTTCTTCATCAGGTCCCCGGCACCATCCCGGTCGTCGGCAAAACCATGCAACAGGATCAGCGTACGCCCGTCCCAGCCGGCGTCAGGCGTCTTCCACGCTCCATTCAGGTCCGGCGCCAGTTCAGGGGTGATCTCGGATGTCATCGCTTCCCAAGTGAGAAGGCTGGCGATCAGCACCAGTGACAAGACGAAACGGTTCATGGTGAAAACCTGAATCAAGTCACCCGCCCATGGCACCGAATTTGTCGTTGGGATCGGGTTTGGGCTGAGGTTCGAAACCGTGCAGGCGTCAGGGCGATGGTGTCCGAGACGGAAACGCCGGAAAGTGAAGGCACTTTCCGGCGTACACAGCTGTCCGAACAACGGACCAATCCATTGGCGATTACCCGATCACTTCGGCAACACGACGGTGTCGATGACGTGGATCACGCCATTGCTCGCGGCGACATCGGCCGCGGTGACCTTGGCGCCATCGACGCTGACCTGGCCGCTCCACGCCTTCACGTCGAGTTCCTTGCCGTTGACGGTCTTGACCTTGCCGGTCTTGACGTCAGCGGCCATGACCTTACCGGCGACCACGTGGTAGGTGAGGATGGCGACGAGCTTTTCCTTGTTCTCGGGCTTGAGGAGGGATTCGACGGTGCCGGCTGGGAGTTTGGCGAACGCTTCGTCAGTGGGAGCGAACACGGTGAAGGGGCCCTTGCCCTGGAGGGTTTCGACGAGGCCGGCGGCCTTCACGGCGGCGACGAG
>CAZDYB010000136.1:0-9866 GCA_964509045.1 uncultured Akkermansia sp. | reverse complement strand
GATCCGCGCGGGAATGCCAGCACCAACGTGTATGACGCACTGGACCGGTTGGTGGCGGTGGTGCGGCCGGATGGTGCGACGGAACAGTTCCTGCGGGACACGGCGGGCAACACCGTGGCGCGCCGGTCGCGGACCGGGCGCTGGAGCACCAACGAGATTGATTTGCTGGGCCGGCTTTCAGCGGTCCGGCACGAGAACGGCGGAGCGACCGAGTTCAGCCACGATGCAGCGGGGCGAATCCTCCGGGTGGTGTCGACGAACGGGACCTGGAGTTTTGGATACGACGTGATGGGGCGCCGGATGGCGGCGACGAATTCGCATGGGCGGGTGACGCGCTATGCGTATGACCGGGCGGGGAACCTGAGTCAGTTGACGTATCCGGACGGGACGTTCCTGGCGTATGCCTATGACGCGTTGAACCGGTTGACGAATGTTTCCTACCAGGGCAGCCGGTTGGTGGCGGCCCTGGAATATGACGGGTTGGGGCGACGTTCCTCGGTGACCTATGGGAACGGGACACGGGCGCAGTACACCTATGATTCGGCGGACCGCATGCTGGAAGTGGTGCATCGGCCGGTGGCGGGTGGTGCGGATCTGGTGCGGTTCACGCGGACCTTCGATGCCGTGGGCAATCCCTTGACGCAATCTGTGGCCGGCGGTGCGGTGCCGGGGGAGAGTCGGTTTGAGTATGACCGGGCGCATCAGTTGACGGGTGCGCAGTATCCGGGAGGCAGTCCGTTCGCGGCGACGACGGTGCAATACGATGCGGCGGGCAACCGGGTGCGGGTGACGGCGGGAGCGGCGACCGATTATGTGTCCAACAATCGTAACCAGTATACGTCGGTGGGTGGGCAGGCCTGGTTCTACAATGCGAACGGTGCGTTGACGGGGGATGCGGTCTGGAGCTTTGACCATGATGACGACGATCAACTGGGCGAGGTGCGGGGGCCTGGGGTGACGGCGCGGTATGAGTACGACCCGTTCCGGCGACGGATTTCGAAGGATGTCAACGGAGCGGTGCGGCAGTTTGTGTACAACGAAGTGGGAGACTTCCCGATGCTGTTGATGGAATCGGGTGCGGATGGAGTGCCGTTGGCGAAGTATGTGATCTACGGGATGAGTCCGATGGCGATGATTGTGGGGGACTCGATCTTCAGCCTGCACTGCGACGCGTTGGAGCGGCCGGTGATGGCGACGGATTCGGGCGGGGCGGTGGCGTGGCAGGGGACCTTCTCGGCGTTTGGCGAGGGATCGGTGGCAGCGGGGGCGCAGGTCCAGCAACCCTTGCGGGCACCGGGCCAGTACGAAGATTCGGAGACCGGGCTCCAGTACAACATGGCACGGTATCATGATCCGAAGCGGGGACGTTTCCTGACGGAGGATCCGGCGGTGGAAGCGGCATCGCCGTTGTTTGCGCAGGTACAGGAACGGAACGCCTATGCCTATGTGCGGAACAACGCGATGACAGGCGTTGATCCGAACGGCCAGTCGGTGTTCTTCATCGTTTGCAGTGCGGGCATCCCTGTTTGTTCGGCAGCGTTGTTTTGCAGTCTGAATGCGGGGGCCTGTTCCGGCGGGGTGGTCTGCAGTGCCAACATCGGGGCCTGTTCAGCCGCCCTGGCATGCAGCGGGAATGCGGGTGCGGCGTGTTCGGCATCGGTGATGGCATGCAGTGCGAGTGTGGCGGCGGCATGCAGCGGCAACGCAGGCGGGCTGTGTTCGGGCGCGGTGGTTTGCAGCGCACAGTTGGGCAGTGGTGTGGGTGCGTGTTCGGGATCGGTCCTGGCGTGCAGTGCGCAGGCGGGGGTTTATGGGGCGAGCGCCTGTTCTGGGAATCTGGCTGGAGGATGCAGCGCCCAGGCGAGTGTGGTGGGTGGTTCGGCGTGTTCGGCACAGGTGGTCGGCGTCTGCAGCGTGCAGGTGGGTGCGGGGGGTGCTGCGTGTTCCGCACAGGCGGCCGGTGCGTGCAGTGGTCAGGCCGGCCCGGGGGTCAGCCTGTGTTCCGCCCAGATGGGTGGCGCGTGCAGCGCCCAGTGGGGCCCGGGTCATTCCGGTTGTTCCGCCCAGGCCCAGGGTTGTTCGGGCGACGCCAGTTGCAAACAGGCTTTCCTGCCTTCGGGATCCGGGTCGGATCCCGCGATGTTGGCGGTGGCCCAGCCACCGACTTTGGGCGGGTGGCGTGTGGAACGGGGTTCCGATGACCGGTACGTGGTGCGGTTCGTGTCCCGGGGCGCGGCGACCTATTCGCTGAGTTCAGGGGTTGGGAAGGATCGGGGTCGTGAACTGGCGCGGGGCGGCGTCTCCGATGGAAGTCTGGTGGAGATCTCGGGGGTGTTGCCGCGACCTGGTGAGCCGCCGCTGCGCCTGGTGTTGAGCTCCGGGAATGGGCAGACGCTGGAGATCGGGCCCATCGCGATTCCCGAGGGGACATCTGGAGTGATGGTCGCCGGGACGTCAGCGCGCCCGACGATGGCCTCGGTGCTGCGCGGGTACGGAGTGTTCCTGCTGAGCCCGTTCCTGGCGCCATGATGAACGGGACGAGTCGAACGGGTCGTGCTGCCGGTTCGCGTTCCGGGCCGGTGAAGCTTCATCCGGATGATGCGTGCCATGGCTGACTCCGGTGTGGCAACGGGGCTGTGGGATTCGTCCACGGTACAATCCGCGCTGCTGGTGGTGGCGGCGGGGTTGGTGGTGACGGTGATCCAACATGGTTTGTTGCCGCTGAAGCGTCATCGGGCACGGGGTCTCGATCTGCAAACGGTCGGGATCCGCCGAACCAAGCCTGGTTCTGGCGGAATTGCGGCGGAACGCAGTGCCATCGAGTGGGTGGTGCCCGTCCCACCGGGCCGGCTGTTGCCGATGCTTCGAACCCGGTTGTCGACCTCGGATGTCAGGTTGGAAAGTGAATCGGCCGGACTGCGCCTGTTGGGACGACCGGATTCGCACTGGAATCCGAATCGGGTGAAACCGACGGGCTTTGAAGACGCCGGATTGCGGGTGGAAGCGGCGGGTGGGGGGGAATCGCGGGTGATCTGGCGGGTGAGGGCCGGTGGCGAATGGCGTTCGACGGTGAGCACGGTCGGGTTCGTGGCGATTGGCAGTGCGTTGTGCCTGGTGGGTGAACGGGGTCGGGCAGCCGCGCCGGTGGTGATCCCCCTGTTGTTGGGGTTCGGCTTGATGGGGCTGCTGTTCCGGCGCCGTGGACAGGCGTCGATGACACAGGGCTGGATCGAGGAGCTGTTGGTGGAGGCCTGTCGGGAGGTGGCGTCGGAGGAAGTTGTCCGGCCTGGTTCCGCCCCGACCGCATCCGGGATCTCGCGCGCGTGAAATCCGCCGGCAAGAACCGTCTCAGGCGAACCCAATCGCGGTTCACGGCAACGTCGGTGCTTCGGCGGGTGGGAGTCTGGTGCCTGGTACTGGGCCTGTTGAACGCCGTGGGACGGAACCTTGGGCCGATGTCCGACGCCACGCTGCGCCTGATGATGGGAGTGGGATGTGTGGCGTTGCTGGGGACGGGAAGCTGGCGGGCACGGAGCAAGCTGGATTGGCGGGCGGCGGGGACGGGTGTGGGGTTGTGGCTGCTGGGCTGGCTCGTGGTGTTGCTGGGGGCGACGTCGGCGATCCGCATGGCCGGAGTGGCGCCGATGGTGCTCGGGGTGCATCACCTTTTGCGGGCGACGGGATCGCGTCTTCCCGACCTGCGCGGCGTGCTGGCGATGTCGCTGGTGGCGGTGGCGTGGGAGGTGGCCCGGGAGACGGTGCCGCGTCTGGGTGAAGTCTTGGTGGGGATTTCGGCGGGTTGGTCCCGGTTCTGGGTGTGGGGCCTGTTGCGTCAGGGGGTGAAGGAAGGGCCTGCGGCAATCGGGGGCGGGATCGTGGCAACGGGACTTCTTGCGGTATGGATGATGGTGTTGACCCGGGGTGGTCGGCGGACCCGCTGGGTGATGTTGGGTTGGGGAAGTATCGGGGTGCTGGGGATGAACGTCCTTTTCCTGGGCCTTCAGAACGGTTGGGGTGGGGTGGCGTCGACGGCCCGGGCCCAATTCCTGTCCGGTGTTGCTGGTTCCGGTGCTTTGGGTGTTGCGGGCGCGACTGGGTCGGAGGGTGGTGCGGAAGATCTGTCCGCCGGCGCGGGTGCCGTCCTGGGGACCGGTGAAGGTGATCGCGCTCCAGCTGGCCCTCCTGTTGAGCTCGGGCCTGGGAATGGCGCAGTGGTCGGTGCAACGACCTTCAGAGGAAGGCGCGGTGGCATTCCTGGATGCGGGTTATGTGGATTGGAAACGTCCCGAACACGGACGTTACGGGGCGTACGAGACGGGCTTGTTTGGGTCGGCCCATGATTATCTCAAGGGAGCGGGAAGACGTTCGTTCGTGACGCGGGACCTGAGTGAGTCGGGATTGAAGGAGGCGGCGGTGTTGGTGGTGATCAATCCGACCAACCGCTGGGCCCCAGGGCAGGTCGATGCCATCTGGTCGTTTGTGAAACGGGGCGGCGGGCTGTGGGTGCTGGGCGATCACACCGACATCATGGGGAGCCAGGCGCCCTTGAACGAGTTGCTGAAGCCGGCCGGGGTCCGGTTCCTGTTCGATTCCGGATTCCCAGCCCGACCCGAGTGGCGGGATTGCCTGTTCAGCCTCCGGCATCCGGTGACGCATCGGGTGAAGCAGGCATCCGATGCCGTGATCTCGGTGGGGGCATCGCTGGAGGTGGAGGCGCCGTCCTACACCGTGGTGTGGGGGCGCTACGGTTTTTCGGACCTGGGCAACCAACTCAACGCGCAGGGTGCGTATCTCGGGGATTACGCCTATCAACGGGGCGAACAGTTGGGCGATGTCGCGTTGGTTTCGGCGGGGAAGGTGGGTCGGGGTCGGGTCCTGGTTTTTGGCGACACGAGTCCCTTGCAGAACGCGGCCCTGCCGATGTCCTTTGAGAGCCTGGTGATGCCGTCGCTGGACTGGTTGTCGGGACAGGATCATGGGGGCGGGACGGTCAGGCGTTGGCTGGGTGCGCTGGGGCTGACGGTGATCGGGTTTGTGGTGGGGTTGGGAGGACGTTCGTGGGTGACGGTGGTGGGTGGGATGCTGTTGGCGGGTGGATTGGAGGTCGGGGGAATGCAGCAGGCGCGGGCGGGTTGGCGAGGGCCGATGGAAGGTGCGGTGGCTCTGGTCGATCTGTCGCATGGCAACCGGGTTTCGCTGGCGCCGTTGATCCCGGAATCGATCGGACCATTCATGGTCACGCTGTTGCGGAACGGATTCCTGCCCGAGTTCGTGCATGAATGGTCCGCGGCCCGGTTGGAGAAGGCGTCGGTGCTGGTGGTGACGGCGCCGACGGTACCGTTCGGGCGGGGTGAACTGGACGAGGTGGAACGGTTCGTCCGTGCCGGTGGGTTGCTGATGGTGAATTGTGGATGGCTGGAGAAGGGGAAGGCGGCGGAGCAATTGCTGGGGCGGTTTGGAATGGATGTGTTGCGGGTTCCGCTGGGGCCGTATCCGGTGCAGCGGGTGGAAGATCATCTGCCGGGACAGGCGCAGTTCATCAATGCGTGGCCGGTGCGGGTGACGGATCCGGAGCTTCAGTCGGAGTTTCGGGCGGCCTCGGCCGGGTACCGACCGCCGTTGCTGGACACGGCCCAGGCGGATGCCCTGGCGCAATTGCTGTCGCCGTTGACCGGTGGGAATGCGGCCCCGGCCAAGGCTTCGGCGGGAACGAATGCACCGGCGGCGGTTGAGGTGTTGTACCAGACCCATGACGGGCATCCGTTGGTGGTGTTGCGTCGGTTGGGCGAGGGCAGCGTCGTGGTGATCGGGGACACTTATTTTCTCGGGAACGACAACCTGGAAACCCTGAGATATTACCGGAAGGGCAACCTGCTCTTCCTACGGCATGTGTTCGAGCGCACCACGGGGAGGGGTCGCTAGGATGCAAGCCCTCGGACTGTTGCTGATTTGCGTGGGTTGGGTGGCGTGGATACCGGTGTTCACACCGGGAGTGGAGCCGGTCTGGGGAACGGCGTGCACGGCGGTGGGCGCGGTGTTGATGGTGATGTCGACCGGGGGACGGCTTCGGGACTGGATGTGGGGACATGCGCCGCGGGCGGAGGCGTGGTTGCCGGTGCTGGCGGTGTTGTCGGCGCAATACGCGCTGTTGAGATGGATCGAACCGCTGGCGGCGAATCGCCATGAACTTCCCTGGCTCGCCCCGGTGGTGGCGTTATTGGCGAAGGGTGTCGGGTTCCGGACGGCGCATTCGGATGGGGCCATGGTCTATTTCGGGACGGAAGAGGACGTGCTGCCATTCCTGACGAACTGGGAGAAGGTGGGATTGGTGATGCCGTTGGGGTTGGCGGTGGGCTGTGGCGTGATGGGCCTGCTGACCGATCTGCCCTGGCGCACGCGGTTGCTCCGGGTGGGAATCCAACTGGGTGTGGTCGCGGGTCATGCCGTGGTCCGGTATCTGGTGTTGTGTGTCGGGTTGATCGAGTTCAGCGATGCCCGCGGCATGGATGAACAGGAACGGTTGGGGATGTTCACCGGCCTGGGTGCGAACTTCCTCACGCATCTGCCGTTGGCGTGGTTGCTGTGGCGGATCGGGGGCGGCACGCGACTGATTTCGATGAAGGCCGCCCCGGTTGGAGGCTGGGGGAAACCGGCGGCGGGAATGGGTTTGTTGGTCGTGGGATTGGCGCTGGTCGGGTTGGGTGCGGGTTGGAAGGAGCATCGGAGCGGACCGATGCGACCCGGCACGGTGCTCTGGAACGATCATCACAGTGGGACCTGGGAACCGTCCCGACCGTTGCTGGACGGGAACGGGTTTGGATCGGACCACCTCTACAACGCGTCGTCGCTGGTGGAGTGGCTCCGCTACTTCATGCCGATCCGGGTGCATGTGGACGGACCGGTGACGCGGGAACTGTTGGAGGGCGTGTCGGTGTTCGTGTTGAAGACGCCGACGCGACGGTTGACGTCGGAGGAGATCGAGGTGTTGACCGGATGGGTGGAGGCGGGTGGCGGACTGCTGTTGATCGGGGACCACACCAACCTGTTGGGGATGGGAAGTTATCTGAACGAGATCGCGGGACGATTCGACATCCAGTTCCAGTTCGATGGCAGCAATGCCTATTCGAGCGGGTATTTCTCGCGCTATCGGCCGCCGCTGCTGGGCGCGCATCCGGTGGTGGATGGTTTGCCGGAGATGCGATTCCTGACCTCGGCCACACTCAGGTACTGGGGAGGGGCACAACCGGTGATGGTGGCGCGGGATGTGATGTCGGATCCGGTGGATTACTCGAAGCCGAGTTTCTTTGGGAGGCTGACGGTGTCGCCGAGGAATGGGTTCGGGTTGTTTCCTTTGGCGGTGGAACGGCGGCACGGACGGGGTCGCGTCTTCGCCTTTTCGGAGAGCACGACCCTCTCCAATTTCGCCGCGTTCCAGGACGGGACATCGGAGTTCTATCTGCGGGTGCTGACCCATCTGGGGAGATCGGGTGAGGGATCGACAGGGGTTGCGGCGGGTCTGGTGGGATTGGGAGTGGCGGGGTTGGCGGCGGGTTTGTTCCTGATGCGGTCCTTGGGCGGCAACCGGGTGTTGTTGGCCGTCGTGTTGGCATTGGGGCCGGGTTGGGCGGCGGGACAGGCGATCCGCAAGGGGCATCATCGTGCGGTGCGGGACCTTCCCCAACCGGCCCGGCCCATTCCCCGGGTTGGATTCCTTCTGGGACGGGATTATGGCTGGGACGTTCCGCCGGCGATCGGGCCGATCTTCATTCCGCCGGAATTCTCCTTCGACTCGCTCTATGTGGTGCCGCAACGGATCGGGGCGTATCCGCATCTGGTGGAATCCGGGAGTGATCCCGGGCTGGAATGGAAGGCGGTGGTGGTGGTGAACCCGGTGCGGGAACCGGCGAAGAAGGATCGGGAGTGGCTCAAACGGTACCTGGGCGCCGGCGGGCGCGTGATCGTGCTGGAGGCATCGGCTTCAACCGGAGCGCATCTGCCGCGTTGGATCGGGGTGTCCGAAGGAGCGGTCCTGACCGGTGAAGGCGCGTTGGGCACGACGCCATCGGCGGTGGGGGTGCCACCCCCGGGAGCACCGACATCCGCGCCGGCCCGATGGAGCGTGTGGAAGGCGGGCGGCGGGACGGTGGTGGTGATGGGGTCGTCGTGGCAGTTCAGTCGGGCGGGCGTGGGCAACGTGATGGCGGAACCGGATTCCGCACAGCGGGAGGCGTATCGGGTCTTGATGGAATTGCTGGGGGAGGGTCTTGATGACATCGAGAGACGACCTCTGTAGCGAACGCGATGCGGATATCCTGATGGAAAGAATCTTGCACAAAGGCACGAAGCGGACCGGCAGGCCACGACTGAACCTCAGTCCGGCCTGCGGTTCCCCTCAACAACCCATGATTGCATCACATCTCCCGACTTCCCGCCCATGAAAGACTCCCCGACTTCCGATCCCTCTCCGACAGGTCCAGCGGCGGTGGGCCGTGGATTCTGGCGTGACCAGATTCCGTACTGGGTTGGCGACCCGCTTGCGTTGATCGGTTGGGTGGCGGCGGGGACATCGATATCGAGCCTGTTGTTGTACATGGCGGGAGTGATGCCCCTGAGGACGGCTGGAGCGGCGGTGTTGCTGCCGGGATTGGCGGTGTTGGCCGGAAGTTGGTGGATGGCGGGGCGTCGGGTGAACCGTGACCTGGTGCAACGCCTTGCCCGCGGTTGCTGGGCAGGGTTGTTGGCGACCTTCCTCTACGACGTGGTGCGCGTGCCGATCGTCATTTCCGGTGTCCCGGTGTTCAAGGCCATCTCCTATTTCGGCACGGTGTTCGTCGGGGTGCCGGCCCCGACGTTGGTGTCGGAAGTGGTGGGATGGTCGTATCACCTTTCGAACGGGATCGGTTTTGCGCTCATGTATTTCCTGTGGGTGCGGACACCGCGTTGGTGGACGGCGGTGATCTGGGGTTTGGTGCTGGAGGGGGTCATGCTCCTGACGCCGTACGCGGAGGTCTTCGGGTATAAACTCTCCCGTCAGTTCCTCGCCATCACCATCGGTGCGCACGTGGTGTATGGCCTCGGATTGTGGATGGGATGGCGTTTGTTGGGAGGAAGTCGGGACAAGGAAACGCGGGGCGGGATGTTCCGGGGTTGGATGCTGGCCTCGTGGGTGGTGTTGCCCATCGGGTTGGCGGCAATCGCAGCGGATTTTCATCGGCGTCATGCCGCCCGGATACCGGCTTCGCCGCCGCCTTATATCGGGCCGCATCTGTATACGACCTGGGATGTGCTGGAACCGGACCGGGCGTCGGCGATGTGGATCTGGTCGCGGTTTGTGGATCGGGAGGCGCGATTCCATTACATCCCGGCGTTCTCGGTGATCAGGTGGGGCAAGCCGTTTGATGTGCCGGAGGCGGAGGTGCGCCGGATGGGGACGCGCTCGGCGACCGAGGTGTTGCTGGAACAGAAGGGGTTGACGGGCGATGCCCGGCTCCAGGTGTTGGCGCGGGCCACTCATCTTTATGAAATCACACCCTGGTTGATCGGGACGGATCCGATGGCGTCGCAACTCGGGGCGCGGATCCAGGAGATCGAACGGTCGAATCCGGGGGTTCCACCGGCGGAACGGACGGTGTTGTTGTTCGAGTGGCTGGATGCGTGGTACGCGAACCCGGCCATCGTTCCGGCGCCCGCGGTGGAGTGATCAGGGCCGTGGGGACGACGAGCATCGGTGGTCGTCGACGTCAGGAGACTCAGACTGTCGGGCGGGTTGGATGTGGGAGGGGAGAAAACCGGAAACCGGCAGTCCACTTAGCCGCAGATTTCGCCGATTCCGCAGATGGAGGGGCTGAACCACCGAGTCCCATCCG
>CAZDYB010000135.1:0-9872 GCA_964509045.1 uncultured Akkermansia sp. | reverse complement strand
TCGGGAGAAGTCCCGGCACGGCCCGCACCGAGGTGAATCCGAACCTGTCGCGCGGATCCACGGGAGAGGTTCGATACAGGGATTCCAGAAGGTTCGAGGCGCCGTCGCCGTCCCCGTTGGCGGCGGGATCCCGGGAAAGCCGGGCGGCAACGGGTAGCTGACCAGCCAGGTTTCATAGGGTGAGACGGTGGTGCCAACAGTGCGCAACGCGATGTCGTCGCCTTCGTCCTGGGCGAGGTAGGCAAGGCGTTCTCCAAAGGAGAAGAGATCGGTGGGATCGGTGGACATGGCCCCGGGACGAGATCCTGGACGAGGGATGTTCCCTCGGCCGTGACGTCGGTGGACCAGAGTTCGCGGCCTTCGCCGGTGGGCTTTGCGGTGAAGAAGATGTGGCCGCCATGCGGGGTGAGGTGGGCGATGGCGGGTGAGTTGAGGCCGGGCACGAGCGGACGGAGGGGGTGGGGTTGCATCCGGATCATGGACGCTTGAGTCACGATCCGGGGTACGGGCCATGCGCTCCAGGGAGTTGATGGCAGTCGTGCGCAGTGCGTGCGGGGAGCAGGAGGGGATTGAAGTGGCGTCCCGTACGTGGGTCTCGACGGGGTCAGAGGGGGATGCGCGGGATGGACTGGTGGAAGCGGCGCAGGTCGAAGTCGTCGGATCGGACGGTCTGGTTCTGGATCCAGGGGGGCAACATGGCGATTCGACGGGAGGCGATGGACTGGAGTTTCCAGGGTTCGGCATGGCCATCGGCGAAGGAGAGGGTGAGGCCACCGTTGTGGCGTGCGGCGGGAAAGTCGATCCAGCGGGAGTCACCGGGTTGGGTGATGACGAAGCGGGCGTTTTCGATGCTGTTCTCGTGTTCGTCGATGAAGACGAAGGCGAGGGAGGGGGCGGGGTTGATGATCTGGGAGAGCTTGTGCCAGCAGGTGCGGTCGGCGGGGTTGGGGGTGTCGTTCATGTAGGCACTCATGGCCACGCTGCGGAAGCGTCTGATGCGGCCTTCGTCCCGGACGGTGGAGCGGTCGGAGGGGCACTTGTAGATGGGGATCGAACGGTTGTAGGGGAAAAGGATCCCGCGCTGGATGTTGGTGGCGGTGGTGTCGGTGAAGGCATTGCCGGCGACCCAGGTTCGGGCGGAGGCATTGGCGCCGGTGCGCCCACCGGTGAGGATGGTTTCGTTCGGAGGCAGTTCGTCGCGGGCATCGTCGATGTACATCAGCCAGGCGAGATTGAGCTGGCGGTAATTGGAGAGGCACTGGATCTGGGTGGCCTTGGCCTTGGCCTTGGACAGCGCGGGCAGGAGCATGCCGGCGAGGATGGCAATGATGGCGATGACGACCAGGAGTTCGATGAGGGTGAACGCCTGACGTGTCGGGCGGGGCGAGGAGTTCATGGGGAAAGCGGGGAAGTGGGTTGAAGGATGGCGACGGCGAGGCCGACGGAGTTGAAGGTGGCGTGGGCGATGATGCAGGTGAGGAGGTTGCCGGTGCGGTGATAGGCCCAACAGAGGGCGGCGCCGAACAGGGTGAGGGGAATGAAGGCGGCGAGGTTGGCGTGGACGGCGCCGAAGAGGAGCGAAGTGGTGACGAGGGTGAAGGCGCGTTGGACCGGGGTTTCACCCAGTCGATACAGGATGCCGCGGAACAGGATCTCCTCGGCGATGGCGGCAAAGATGACGGCGAAGACGCCGATGACCGCCTGTTGCCAGTGGGGTGCCGTGGCGAGGAACAGGACGGCCTTCTGGGTTTCGGGGTGGTATCCGAGGCCTTCCAGCAGGTGGACCATGCCGGCGAGGACAGGATACCCGATCCCGACGGCGCCGATGCCGATGCCGATGCCCCAGGCGAATGCGGAACGGGTCCAGGCGAGGCCGAAGGCGGTGCTCCAACGGAGTTGATGGGTGTGGAGACAGCCGTGGGTGAGGAGAAGGATCGGGAGTTGGAGGGCGATCAGTCCGCCCAGCAGGTTCCAGAAGGAGCCATGGGACGAATCGGCAAGACCGGTGGCCTTTAGGCCGAGTTGGATCAGCAGGAGGATGCCGAGGAAGAACACGAGGATCCCCACCACCAGTGGGATCACCGATTCGCGTCGCCATGCTTGAGCCTCCAGCACGGGGCGAGGGTAGGGCCGAAGGGCTGGGATCAACAGTGAAGAAACCTAATGGGACGGTGCGGATTGATGCAGGGTTGAACAATGAAGGGGCCAGGGGAGGAAGGTGGAGGCGGGACCGGATTGCTGCGTGAATGGACAACGAAGGAAGAATGGGTGCGAATTCAGGGTTGGGGATCGAGACGAGGGCAAAGTGCCCGGTCGGGGTGGATCGCCCGTGATGGGTTGACACTCGGTGGTTTACTGGTGTCGCGGCCGCGGGATCCGCGAGGTCATGGAATGCGCCCGACCTCGGGCGCCTTGAATCGACGGCTCACCCACATCAGCAAGGGCATCGTGCGCCATGGCTGTGCCGAAAGGCTTCAGGACGGTAGAGGACGCTTCGCGTTCGCCAGGGTGGGGAGCGGAGTGGGCTTGTTGAATAGGGAGGGATTCGCTGGACTCGGGCTCCTGTGATGCGGATTCCAATGTATGGGGTGGATGCGTTTGCATCCGAGGCGTTCCGGGGCAACCCGGCAGCGGTTCTTGTGATGTCGGGGGCGACGGATGCGGCCTGGATGCAGTCGGTGGCGGAGGAGATGAACCTGTCGGAGACAGCGTTTGTGAATCCGGGAGTCGGGGGAGGTTGGGGGTTGCGATGGTTCACGCCGGGGACGGAGGTTGACCTGTGCGGTCATGCGACCCTGGCGGCGGCCCATGTGTTGTGGCAGACCGGACGGGTGGATGGCATGGAGTCGGTCCGGTTCGATACGCGGAGCGGGCGATTGGAGTGCCGGCGGGATGGGGCGGATGGGGTGACGATGGATTTTCCGGAGAGGCCGGCCCAGGCGGTGTCGCTGCCGGAGGGATTGTCGGCGGCGTTGGGGTCGGATGTCCGGTGGTGTGGACGCAGTGTGGATGACCTTCTGGTGGAGCTTCCGCATGCGGCAACCGTGCGGGGGTTGAGTCCGGACCTTGGGGCACTCGCGCGATTTCCGGTGCGCGGAGTGATTGTGACGGCGCCTTCGGATGGGTCGGGTAGTGATTTTGTGTCGCGATTCTTCGCGCCGGCGGTGGGGGTTCCGGAGGATCCGGTGACGGGTTCGGCCCATTGCACCCTGGCTGGCTACTGGGCGGAGCGATTGGGCAAGACACGGCTGGTGGGGAAGCAGGTGAGTCGGAGGGGCGGATTGGTGGGCGTCGAATTGAAGGCAGGGCGGGTGGAGTTGACGGGATCGGCAATCACCGTCTGGCGGGGGGAATGGGTCGGATGAAGATATCCTGTGCCCGCATGATTGAACCTGGCGCCTCTGGATGGCATGTGTGTGGAGGAATGAGTTTTCGGGAGACACTGCGCGGCTTCTGGCTGGGATGCATGATGACGGGCTGGCTTTGTGGCTCGGCCTTGGGCGCATCGGTGGGCGGTGGGGTGAAGCCGGTCGACTTCAACCGGGACATCCGACCGATCCTGTCGGATCACTGCTACTCGTGTCATGGGCCGGACGAGGCGCGTCGGAAGGCGGGGTTGCGTCTGGATGTGCATGAGGAGGTGTTGAAGGAGTTGAAGTCCGGGCGGCGCGCCCTGGTGCCCGGAGATGTGGGGGCGAGTTCGTTGATGGAGCGGGTGACCTCGACCGATCCTGACGAGGTGATGCCGCCGGCGAAGGGTGGGAAGCCGTTGTCGGCGGTGCAGGTGGAGTTGTTGAAGCGTTGGATTTCGGAGGGTGGAGTATGGCAGCGGCATTGGTCGTTTGAAGCGCCGACCCGGCCTGAACTGCCAGAGGTGAAGGATTCGGGATGGGTGCGCAATGAATTGGACCGGTTCGTCCTGGCGCGATTGGAAGCGGAGGGGATGAAGCCGTCGGTGGAGGCGGACAAGCCGACCTTGATCCGGCGGGTGACCCTGGATCTGACGGGGTTGCCGCCGACGATCGAGGAGGTGGACGGGTACCTGGCGGATGGATCGACGGACGCGTACGAGAAGGTGGTGGATCGGTTGCTGGGGACGGCTTCGTATGGGGAACGGATGGCGGCGCACTGGCTGGATCTGGCGCGGTTTGCGGACACGAGCGGGTACCATTTCGATGGGGTACGGTTCATGTGGTTGTGGCGGGATTGGGTGATTGATTCGTTCAACCGCAACCAACCGTACGACGCCTTTACGGTGGAACAGTTGGCGGGCGATCTGTTGCCGGACCCGACGCAGTCGCAGCGGGTGGCGACGGGTTTCGTGCGCAACAACATGACCAACGACGAGGGAGGGGCGGACCCGGACGAGTATCTGAACAAGTACGTGGTGGACCGGGTGACGACGCTGGGAGCCGTGTGGTTGGGGATGACGGTGGGATGCAGCGAATGTCACGACCACAAGTTCGATCCGATCTCGGCGCGTGAGTTCTACCAGTTGTACGCCTTCTTCCACAACGTGCCGGAGAAGGGGTTGGATCGGATCCGGACGGACAATCCACCCCCGCGCCTGCCGGTGCCAACGGCGGAGCAGGCGATGCAGTTGGTGGAGGCGGAATTCCGGTTGAGGGATGCGGAGAAGACGTTGACGGACCGTCAGAATGAACTGGGTGAAACCCAGGAGAAATGGGAACGCGAGACGCAAGGCCGTCCGCCGGCAGCACCTGCGGCCGACCGGATCCTGGTGGCGTTGGGATTCGAGGATTCGTTGGGGGCCAAGGCCAATGGAGCGGCCGTGGAGGGACGGTGGGCGGGTGGCGATCCGGGAGCTTTCGGTGAGGGTCGAAGCGGGCGTGGCCTGATGCTGGATGGCAAGTCATGGGTTGAGTGGGACGGCTTGCCGACCTTCACCCGGACCAACGCCTTCAGCATTGGGGTGTGGGTCCAGTGGAAGGGGAATGGTGCGGTGTGGAGTCGGATGGAGCCCGGGCCGGGATATCGGGGAACGGACCTGTTGATCGCGGACAACCGGATCAACGTTCACCTGATCTCGGCGTGGCCGGACGATGCGTTGAAGGTGAAGACCAAGGAAGGATTCGCCGCGGAACGCTGGCATCACGTGCTGGTGACCCACGACGGGTCCGGCAAGGCGTCGGGGATGCGGGTCTATGTGGATGGCCGAAGACGGGAATTGGAGGTGGAACGCGATGGGTTGAAGGGCGAGCCAACGACCGAACAGCCTTTCCGCATCGGGGCGCGGGCCGGCGACACCGTGTTGGCCGGGCAGGTCGATGAATGGCGCTGGTACGACCGGGAGTTGTCAGGTGAGGAAGCGCGATGGGAGGCCTTGCAGGGATGGTTGCCGGTGATCTCACGGACGGGTGGGAATCGGACCGCGGTGGAGCAGGAGGAGTTGCGACGGTTTTACCGGGAGAACTTCGCGGTGGATTTCCTGCGGGCGGAGACGGCGCTGGCGAAGGCGAAGCAGGGGAAGGAGAAGCTGGTGGCGGCGATCCCGACCACGCTGATCATGGAAGAAATGTCGCCGCCGCGGGATACCTTCCTGCTGGTGCGGGGTGATTTCCGTAATCGCGGCGAGAAGGTGGAGCCTGCGGTGCCGGCGTTCCTGCCGCCGTTGCCGGAGGGCGAGCCGGCGAATCGTCTCGGGTTGGCGCGTTGGTTGGTGGATCGACGACACCCCTTGATGGCCCGGGTGACGGTCAACCGTTTCTGGACGTTGTTCTTCGGAAACGGATTGGTATCGACCCTCAACGATTTTGGGTCGCAGGGCGAGTGGCCGAGCCATCCGGGATTGTTGGATTGGATGGCGGTGCAGTTCCGGGACGGAGGCCGGGTGGGAACGCTGGGGAAAGGCGGGGCGAGTCGGACAGTGGGGGCCTGGAATACGAGGGAACTGGTCCGTCTGATCGTGACGTCGGCGACCTATCGGCAATCGGCGGCGGTCACGCCGCAGATGCTGGAGAAGGATCGTTACAACCGGTTGCTGACCCGTGGACCCCGGATCCGACTCGATGCGGAGTTCATCCGGGACAATGCATTGGCGGTGTCAGGACTGTTGGATCGGCGCGTGGGCGGGCGATCGGTGAAGCCGTATCAGCCTCCCGGGATCTGGGACGGGACCGACGCCACCTATAACCAGGACCGGGGCGACGACCTATATCGACGTGGAATGTATGTCTTCTGGCGGCGTTCGGCGCATTATCCGTCCTTCGCGACGTTCGATGCGCCGAATCGCGAAGTGTGCACGTTCCAGCGGCAACGGACGCAGACGCCGTTGCAGTCGTTGGTGCTGATGAATGACCCGGTCTATGTGGAAGCTGCGCGGGCATTGGCGATCCGGGTGTTGAGGGAAGTACCGGGCGATTCCGAGGCGCGGTTGATCCGGGCCTTCCGCCATGTCCTGGGACGGGTGCCGGCGGCGGAGGAAGTGGCGGTCCTGCGCTCGACCCACGACGCCCAGTTGAAACGGTTTGCCGGAGATCCGGATGCCGTCCGTGATTTCCTGTCGGTGGGCGACATGCCGGTGCCCGCTGAATTGCCTTCGGCCGAGTTGGCGGCCCTCACCACGGTGGCCAACGTCCTTCTCAACCTTCACGAAGCCATCACCCGCTGACCATGGATCTACAGCCTGAAATCGACCGGATCCTGAGCCGGCGCGCCTTCCTCACCCGCAGCACCACCGGTCTCGGCGCGGTCGCCCTCGCGACCCTGTTGAACCCGGCGAAGTCCATGGCCGCACCGCCGGCCGGTGGCGGCGCCCTGGACAGACTGCATCATGCGGCGCGGGCCAAGCGCGTGATCTACCTGTTCCAGTCCGGCGCACCGTCGCATCTGGATCTGTTCGATCCCAAGCCGCGGTTGACCGAACTGACGGGAACGGAATTGCCGCCCAGCATCCGGCAGGGACAACGGATCACCGGCATGACCGCCGGCCAGAAACAGTTGCTGTGCGTGGGTTCGCCGAACGGATTCCGTCGTTATGGGAAGTCCGGCGTGGAGATGAGCGAGTTGCTGCCGTACACGGGTGGGATTGCCGACGAGATCGCGTTGGTCCGATCGATGTTCACCGAGCCGATCAACCATGATCCGGCGGTGACCTTCTTCGGGACGGGGCATCAGCAACCGGGGCGCCCGACGATGGGTGCCTGGGTGTCGTATGGGTTGGGATCGGAGAACGAGAATCTCCCGGCGTTTGTGGTGCTGACCAGTGGTGGTGGGGGGCAACCGTTGCAGGCGCGTTACTGGGGCAATGGATTCCTGCCGGGGAATCATCAGGGCGTGCAGTTCAGGAACCAGGGCGATCCGGTCCTCTATGTCTCGGATCCTCCAGGCATGAGCCGCGATTCCCGACGTCAGTTGATTGATGCGATGCAGACGTTGAACCGGCGTCAGTTGGGGCAGTTGTCCGACCCCGACATCGCGACCCACATCGACAACTATGAACTGGCGTTCCGCATGCAGAGCAGTGTTCCGGACCTGATGGACATCGGGAAGGAATCCAGGGAAGTGCTGGAGATGTATGGTGCGGAACCGGGCAAGGCTTCATTCGCCAACAACTGCCTGCTGGCCCGGCGACTGGCGGAGCGGGGGGTGCGCTTCATCCAGTTGTGTCATCGCGACTGGGATCACCACGGGGGATTGCCGGATGGCATCCGACGCCAGACATCCCTCACCGACAAGCCGAGTGCGGCGTTGATCCGGGATCTGAAGCAGCGCGGGATGCTGGATGACACCCTGGTCATCTGGGGCGGGGAATTCGGGCGCACCGCCTACAGCCAGGGCGAGATCACCAAGGCTTCCTTCGGACGCGACCATCATCCGCGCTGCTATTCCATGTGGTTTGCCGGTGGCGGAATACGGCCCGGCATCGTGCACGGGGCGACGGATGACTTCGGGTACAACATCGTGCAGGACCCGGTGAACATTCACGATTTCCACGCCACCATGCTGCATCTGCTGGGGATCGAACATACGCGCCTGACGTATCGGTTCGAGGGCCGGGACTATCGGTTGACCGACATCCATGGGGAATTGGTTCCCGCGTTGATGGGGTGAGTCGGGGATCCGCCGATTGCGCGGATTGCATCCTTCAAAGGGAGGGGAAGCCGCAGATTTCGCAGATGCAGGGAGAATTGGAAATGGGGAGGATCGCCGGCGGCTTGGGATCCGATCCAGGATTCCGAACCCACGCAACGACCCTTCCATCGGCGTAATCTGTGAAATCTGCGCCCAACCCAGCTCCGTGTTTCCATGTGAAATCGGAGGGTTTTCCCAGGTCGGTTTCCCGATTGCACCGCGCATGCAAAAGGCCGTCCCGGTTTCCCGGGACGGCCTTGTCTGAGGGGTAGGGATGGCACCCTCGCGGGGCCACCGCAGTGGGGGATTACTTCTTCGCCTTGGCCTTGGCGGCGGGCTTGGCCTTGGCCTTGGCGGCAGGCGCGGCCTTCGCAGCGGCGCGCTTGTCCTCGATGGCAGCCTGCGCGGCGGCGAGGCGGGCGACCGGGACGCGGTACGGCGAGCAACTGACATAGGTCAGGCCGACCTTGTGACAGAACTTGACGGAATCGGGGTCGCCACCGTGTTCGCCGCAGATGCCGAGCTTGATGCCGGGCCGGGTCGCATTGCCCTTCTCCGCGGCAATCCGGACGAGCTGGCCGACACCGGTCTGGTCGATGGATGCGAACGGGTTCTTCTTCACGATCTCGTTCTCGGTATAGGCGCCGAGGAAGGAACCGGAGTCGTCACGCGACATGCCGAGGCAGGTCTGGGTGAGGTCGTTGGTGCCGAAGCTGAAGAACTCGGCCGTCTGCGCGATTTCATCGGCGGTGAGGGCGCCGCGCGGGATCTCGATCATGGTGCCGACGGAATAGGAGATCTTGACCTTCTTTTCCTTCTGCACGAGTGCGGCGACCTCGTGGACGATGGCGACCTGGAGGTCGAGTTCCTTCTTGAAGCCGACCAGCGGGATCATGATCTCGGGCTTGGCCTTGAATCCCTTCTTGTTGGCCTCGGCTGCGGCTTCCAGGACGGCGCGGGCCTGCATGCGGGTGATCTCGGGGAACTTGATCCCGAGACGGCATCCGCGGAAGCCGAGCATCGGGTTGAACTCATGGAGTTCATGGACACGGGCCATGATCTTTTCCACGGGGATGTTCAGCTTCCGTGAGAGATCCATCTGCTGTTCCTTGGAATGGGGCAGGAACTCATGCAGGGGCGGATCGAGGAAACGGATGGTGGCGGGATATCCCTTGAGGGCCTTGAAGATCCCGACGAAATCCTCGCGCTGGTAGGGGAGGAGCTTGGCCAGCGCGGCTTCGCGTGCTTCCAGCGAATCAGCGAGGATCATCTCGCGCATGGCGTCGATGCGGTCGCCCTCGAAGAACATGTGCTCGGTGCGGGTGAGCCCGATGCCTTCGGCGCCGAAAGCGATGGCCTGGGAGGTCTGTTCCGGGGTATCGGCGTTGGTCCGGACGGACATGCGGGTGGCCTTCTTGCACCAGGCCATCAACTGGACGTAGTTCTTAAACTTCTCGGTCTTCTGGGCAACCTTGTCGCCGTTCAGGAGGCCCGTGATGATTTCCGAGGGGGCAGTCTTGATCTGGCCGGCGTAGACGAGGCCGGACGTGCCGTCGATGGAGAGGAAATCCCCTTCCTTGAACGTCTGGCCATCAATGGAGGCGGTCTTGGCGTCGTAATCGATGCCCACAGCGGCCGCGCCGCAGACGCAGACCTTGCCCATCTGGCGGGCCACGAGTGCGGCATGCGAGGAAACACCGCCCCGGGCGGTGAGGATGCCCTCGGCGGCGATCATGCCGCGGAGATCCTCGGGAGAGGTTTCGATGCGGACCAGGAGG
>CAZDYB010000134.1:0-9872 GCA_964509045.1 uncultured Akkermansia sp. | reverse complement strand
CAGTTCATCCATCCGCAGATGGCGCCGATGGCGCAGATGGAGGGGCGGAAATGACGGCACCCAAGCCCGGCGAAGACGTCACCTTGCAGGTGAATGGCACGCCCGATCCAAGCTCCTGATCATCTGCGTCATCTGCGCAATCTGCGGATCAAACTGCCTTTTCCAGGTTCAATGGCTCTGCACTCCGGGGACAGGCTCTACGTACGTCGGCCAATCACACCGCCAAGTTCTCGGCAACTTGTGCAGATATAGCCATTGCACGCCTCACGCCGGTCCAACCGGGCCTGGAATGCGTTTAATGGAGCGGATGAACGAGAACAATGAACCCGATTCCGATGGCTCTGGATCGGATCAGAACCATCGCCCACAGCTGGAGCGCCAGACGGCCCGCCCCACATCCAGACAGCTTGGTATTTCCGTTGCTCTCGCCGGTCCCAGGCCCCGCTCAGAGGGGTAATCCCGTCAGTCCGACCGTGGATCCAACAAGGAACGCAGACCCAGCGATTATGAAACACAGCAGGAAATCCCGTAGCCAACTCCGCCGCATAGGCGGACTCGCCACCGCTCTGGCCGCGCACAGTCTCGCCGCCCAGTCTCCCACCCTTCCACCCGTCCCCCAGGCGCCACCCGAGCCCACCTCCGCCGACACCAACAACCTTTCCCGGATCGTGGTGGAAGGCTTGCCCCTCAGCGAGACGGTCCTCCCCACCGCGCGCCCCGTCGAATCCGTCCTGGGCGATGACCGTTCGATCCTCGACACCCCTCGCTCGGTCAGCCTTGTGACCAAGGCCCAGATGGAGGCCCGGGCCATCACCCGCGCCACCGACTTCAACCAGTACGCGCCCGGTGTCTATACCCCGTCCCGCTACGGTCTGGCCAATGTCCCGGTGATCCGCGGCGAACTGTCCGAAATCTACCAGAACGGCCAGCGGACCATCTACAGCCGCAATTCCCTCCTCGCCAGCTTCAACCAGGTCGAGGCCATGGACATCGTCAAGGGCCCCGGCTCAGCCGTGTACGGTCCCCAGGGCAATGGTCCCGGCGGCTATGTCAATTTCGTCACCAAGGCCCCCTACTTCGACGGGTTCCACGGCGAACTCATCAGCCGCTGGGGCACCTATGTCCCCGGTGGCCAATCCTATTTCACCCCGGAATGGGTCCTCGATGTCGGCGGTCCCCTCAGCGAGAAGGTCGCCTACCGCATCAGCTACCTCGGTCGCGAATCCGAAGGCTATTACCAGAACGTCAAGGACAACACCCAGGACTTCTTCGCCGCCCTCACCTTCCGGCCCACCGACCGCCTCACCGTCGACTGGAATGCCCAGTTCTACACCTCCCGCTTCAACGAGGTCATCGGCATCAACCGCGTGACCCAGGAACTGATCGACGACTGGACCTACATCGCCGGTCCAGTCCTCCCCAACAACCGATTCGGTGACCCGCTCAATTCCATCGGGCCTTTCGGTCTCAATGCGAACTTCGCCCTGCTCGATCCCGCCCAGGCCAGTCGCGTCAAGGTCTACCCGTGGCAGACCATCAATGCCCCCTCCGACAGCGCCGCCGGCAAGAAGTTTTCCTCGCAGATGGTGACCACCTACAACGTCAGCGAGACCGCCAAGATCGTGAACCGTGCCTATGGGGAAACCCAGGAAAGCCGGAAGCTCTCCGGCTACGGCTACACCGAATGGGTGCCGGAAAACTGGATGATCAACAACCGGCTCGAGTTCCACTACGGATTCGAACCCGAAGCCAAGTCCTATACCCTCCCGATCAAGACCATCTCCGGTCTCGATTTCCGCTACTCACAGCTGGTCGCCTATCAAGATTTCTCGGTGGAACCGTTCTTCCTGTACGATGTCACCCAGGATCCCAGCACGTTTGCCCTGCCCTTCAACCCAGCCGTCATCAGCGCCGGTGGTGGATTCAATGTCCCAGGTCAACCAGGCTATGGAGCCAATCCGTTCCGCAGCAACGGCAACCAGGATTCCGACATCCTCCAGACCGCCCTCTTCACCCAGTGGGACATCGCCTTCCACGAGAAGTTCTCTGTCGTGGTCGGTGGACGTGGGGATTATTACGACGTCGATGCCGCCAGCCCCGGAATGGTGGAAGTTCCCCGTGGTCACTTCTACGACGCTTCCACCTCGGTCCTCAATGGATCCGTCTTCGTCAGCGGCATCCTGAAGTGGAACGAGAAACACTCCTCCTATGTCACCTACAACCTCGTCAATGCCGTCGCCGGTTCCGCCAACTTCGGTGGTGTCGATGGCACGGGCGGCGTGGCCGGCCTCGAACGGTCCCTCAATTCCGAAAGCGAACTGATCGAGATCGGCCAGAAGGCCAGCCTCTTCGGCAACACCGTCTTCCTCAGCGCCTCACTGTACAAACAGACCCGCGTCGCGCCGGTGCTCGTCGGTCCCCCGGTCGGCATCGAGACCAAGGGCATCGAACTCGAAGCGTTCTACCAACCGAACCGCAACTTCAACGCGTCCGCCAACTTCACCTATCAGGACGCCAAACAGGACGACTTTACCTATCAACAGACCTACGACTATCTCGACGGCTTCCCGACCGGATTCATCGTCGATGGAGTCTCCGGCACCGGTTTCGGCAGCCCGAACTACAACTCCGCCAACGGTCGCACCCGACCCTCCGGACGTCTCCGCGCCGCCAGCGTTCCGCGCGTCATGTTCAATTCCTACCTCACCTATCAGTTCGATTCCGGCTTCGGCGCCTCCGTCGGACCCCAGGTCACCGGCGAACAATGGCAGAACCAGACCGGCACCCTCACCATACCGGCCCAGTTCGTCATCAACGCCTTCGTCTTCTATCGGCAGCCGCGTTGGGATGTTCAGGTCAATTTCTTCAACATCACCGACGAACGGAACTGGACCTCCATCGATCCCGGGTTCGCCGGCAATGATGTGATCTATCCCGAGCAACCGTTCCGCATCAGCGGCCAGGTTCGCTTCAAGTTCTAGTCTTCTCCTCAAAGGCGGCCGGTCCCGGGGATCTTCCTCTTCCTCCTGACTCCCCGGGGCCGGGCCGCCCCATCCGTTTTCTCCACCCACTCCCTCCACCTTCCCCCCTCCCTTGATCCGCTCCCTCCATTCCGTTGCCCTGGTTCTCGGCCTTGCCCTTCTCGCTGCCGGATGCGGCCCCAAGGATCCCGGGACCACTTCCGGAAGTTCCGCTTCCAACGCCGCTCCCACCCTCCATTTCATCCACGATTGGGTACCGGAACCCGAGCACGGCGGTTATTACGCCGCCCATGTCTACGGCATCTGGAAGGAACTCGGGGTCAACGTCGATGTCCTGGTCGGTGGTCCCAATTCCGAGATCGAAAAGCGCGTCGCCCTCGATCCCTCCGGCCTCGGCATCGTCCGCGGTGATGCCGTCACCATCGCCGTTGAGCGCGGCCTCCCGATCATCGCGGTGAACTCCTATTTCCAGCATGATCCGCAATCGATCATGCTCCGCGCGGATTCTCCCGTGCGCGATTTCGCAGACCTCGACAATCGCGATGTCGCCGCCCAGATCGGTGCCACCTGGCTCGTTTTCCTCCAGAAGAAGTACGGCCTCTCCCGCATGCGCGTCCGCCCCATCACCGGCAGCGTCGCCAACTTCGTCAAGGATCCCGACTGGATCATGCAGGCCTATCCCACCAGCGAACCCTATTACGCCCTCAAGGAAGGCGTCCCCTCTCGTCTCCTCCCCCTCAGCGCATCCGGTTTCGATCCCTACCGCGTCATCATCGCCAACAAGGAACTCGTCCGGAAACATCCTGAACTCGTCGCCAGGTTCTCCATCGGCGCCTATCGCGGTTGGCAGGAATACTTCCGCAATCCCCAACCCATCCATGATCACATCCTCCGCATCTCGCCTTCCATGGAAACCGATGGCATGCGCTTCTCCTATGTCCGCATGCGCGAACTCCGCCTCGTCGAAGGCGATCCCACCCGCGGCGAATCCATGGGCGCCGTCGATCCCAACCGCTGGACGGAACTCAATGCCACCCTGCTCGATCTCGGTGTGATCTCGAAGATTCCACCCCTGTCGGAAGTGGTCTCCACCAACTTCACTCCGGCCGCCCTCAAACTGGATCCCACGTTGCCGCCCCCGATCTGGACCAATGCACCCATCCCGGGACGTTGACTCTTCGGCCCCTCATACCCCGTCTTTCCCGGATGAAATCTCCCGCTTCACCCGCACGGCCTGAACGGCTGCTCATCCGCAACATCGGCCATCTGGTCACCATGGACCCCCAACGCCGGGTCCTTCGTGATGCCTGGCTCCTCGCCGAGAACGGGCGCGTCCATTCGGTCGGCACCGGCCCCGCACCCCGCCTCCGCGGCGTCACCTTCCTCGACGCCCACGGCGGCATCGCCACACCCGGCATGGTGAACACCCACCATCACATGTTCCAGAACCTGGCCCGGGCCTTCACCCCCATCGCCAGCCTTCCCCTGCTCCCCTGGCTCGCCGGTCATATTCCCCTGTGGAAGAACTTCACCCCCGACGACCTCTTCCTCGCCACCCAGGTCGCCTGCGCCGAACTCATGCTCTCCGGCTGCACCCTCACCAGCGATCATCACTACATCTTCCCCCGCCACGGCGCCCACGACATCCTCGATGCCGGATTCAACGCCGCTGCCTCCCTCGGCATCCGCTATGTCGGATGTCGCGGCTCGGTCAATCTCCCCAGCGAAATCATGCCGGAATGGTCCTGCCAGGATCTCGACGTGATCCTCGCCGATTGCCAACGGCTCCACGACCGCTTCCACGATCCCAGCCCGGATTCCCGCGCCCAGGTCGCCTTCGCCCCCTGCACGGTCTTCGGTTGTTCCGGTGAACACTATCAGGAGTCCGCCCGCCTCGCCCGCCATCTCAAGGTCCGTCTCCACACCCACTGCGGCGAAACCATTCCCGAGAACAGGGACGCCGTGAAACACCTCGGCTGCCGTCCCTTCCCCTATATGGCCAAGCTCGGTTGGGAAGGCGACGACGTCTGGCTCGCCCACGGAATCCATTTCAACAATTCCGAAGTCGCCCGCCTCACCCGCACCCGCACCGGCATCGCCCATTGCCCGGTCTCCAACATGCGCCTCGGCTCCGGCATCTGCCGCGTCAACGACCTCCGCAATGGCGGTTCCCCAGTCAGCCTCGGTGTCGATGGCTCGGCTTCCAACGACTCGGGACACCTCCTCAACGAAGCCCGCACCGCCCTGCTCCTCACCCGCGTCCTTCACGGAGCCGAAGCGATCACCCCGGAACAGGTCCTCGAAATGGCCACACTCGACGGTGCCCGCAACCTGGGCCGTAGCGCCGACCTCGGTTCCCTCGAACCCGGCAAGTGCGCCGATGTCGCCATCTTCCCCGAACAGGACCTGTTCAGCTCCGGCGCCCACAACCCCGTCCACGCCCTCGTCCTCTGCCACGCGCGCCAGGTCGATTCCCTCGTCATTCAAGGCCAGGTCCGCGTCGAAAACGGCCAGATCCCCGGACTCGACCTCCCCCGCCTCCTCTCCCGTCATCGCAAAACCGCACGCCGTTTCCATGATGGACTCATCAAGTAACCCCGCTCTCCCCACCCCGACCCTCTCCCCTGGCAACCGCTGGCTGATCTGGGTCACCGGCGCCGCACTCTGGCTCGTCGCCCTGTCCTTCGCCGTCCAGGCCGCCGATCCCGTCAAGGTGCGCCTCGTCACGGACTGGTATCCCCAACCCGAACATGGCGGGTTCTATCACGCCCTCGTCAAAGGCTATTACAAACAGGCCGGTCTCGACGTCGAAATCCTCCCCGGCGGCCCCAACACCTTCGCCATCCAACGCGTCGCCACACGCGCCGGTGACTTCGGCATGGGCAGCACCGATGACATCCTCTCCGCCAATGACCGCGGCATCCCCGTCGTCGCCGTCGGCGCCACCATGCAGCATGATCCCCAGGGAATCATGATCCATGACGATTCCCCCATCCGCGACTTCCCGGATCTCGGCGGCCGCACCATCGCCGTCGGACCCGGCACATCCTGGCTTCCCTATCTGGTCAAACGTTACGGATTGAAGAAGGTCCAGGAACGCGCCCATACCTATTCGGTCGGCGCTTTCCTCAAGGATCCCTCCTATGTCCAACAATGCTTCGTCACCAGCGAACCCTTCTTCGCCGCCCTCGGAGGCGCCAAGCCCCGTGTCCTCCTCATCAAGGACAGTGGATATGATCCCTACCGCGTCTTCTTCACCCGACGCGACATGATCCAGAAACAACCCGAGGTCGTCCGTGCCTTCGTCACCGCCAGCATCCGGGGTTGGCGCGATTACCTCGATGATCCCGCCGACGCCCATGCCGAGATCAGTCGTCGCAACCCGGAACTGACCCCGGAAAAGATGAAGTTCAGTCTCGAGGCGCTGAAGAAGGATCGCTTCGTCACCGGTGACCCCGACAAGGGCGATGTCCAGGGCCAGTTCACCGCTGAGCGTTGGAAGTTCCAATTCGACACCCTCAAGGATCTGGGTGTCATCCGCGGGAGATTCGAAGTCACCAACGCCTGGACCGGCACCTTCTGCAACACCCCCGCCAAGCCATGATCGAGCGCCTCGCCAAGACCAGTCTCGTCGCCGCCCTCGCCCTCTTCATGGGCATCGTCGTCTGGAACAACATCGTCGATTACGGCTCCAACTTTGAGTTCGTGAAGCACGTCCTCTCCATGGACACCACCTTCCCCGAAAACAAACTCCGCGGCCGCGCCCTCACCTCCCCCGCCATCCATCACACCTTCTATGCCGGGATCATCGCCTGGGAAGCCCTCACCACCGTGCTTCTTGCCTACGCCGCTTTCCGCCTCGGTCTCGCCCGCAATCAACCCGCCGCGTTCACCTCCGCCAAACCCCTCGCCATCCTCGCCCTCACCTCCAATCTGCTCCTCTGGTTCCTCGCCTTCATCACCGTCGGAGGCGAATGGTTCGTCATGTGGCAATCCTCCGTCTGGAATGGCCAATCCGCCGCCTTCCGCATGTTCACCTGCGTCGGCATCATCCTGCTCTTCCTCAAGACTCCCGAGTCCAGCCCCGCTCCTCCCACCGACTCATGAACGCCCACGCCCTCCTCCCCCTGCTTGGATTACTCCTCGCCACCCTCGTCTCCCACGCCGTCGAACCCCTCCGTCTCGCCGCCCAACGCTCCTCCCCGTTCGACCTCGAAATCACCGGACTCGCCTCCGCCAACTCCACCAACGGCTTCGTCACCCGCGCCCAACTCCTCGCCCTGCCCCTCGTCACCGCCACCAACACCCTCGATCCCGCCCTCAAGACCCCCGCCATCTACCGCGGCATTCCCCTGGCCCAACTCGCCCAATATCTTCCCGTCATCCCCGATTCCGACGTGGTGTTCGCCGTGTGTACCGACGGCTATTCCGCCCATTTCACCCGCGATTATCTCCAGGCCTTCTCCCCGCTGCTCATCCTTGAAATCAATGGGCAGGGTCCGGAAACCTGGGGTCGCAGCCTCGCCTCCGGCGTTGATCTTGCCCCGTTCTATATCCAGTCCGCCGCCTTCACTCCCCGTCCCGACCGCACCGTCGCCGGCCTTCAGGAAGGTCTGATCTATCCCTATGCGGTCGCCCGCATCCATTTCACCACCGCCGCACGCACCCTCGATCTCCTCGCCCCACCCGCCGACGCGCGGGATCTGGCCCGTGACGGTTTCACCCTGGCCCGCCGCGACTGCCTGTCCTGCCATGGCCATGCGGATTTCGGCGGCATGCAGTCCAACCGGCCCTGGCTCCTCCTTCGTACCTGGGCCTCCAACACGAATTACTTCCGTCGTTATGTGGTGAAGCCCAAGTCCGTCCAACCCGCCTCCCGCATGCCCGGCTTCACCCACTACAACGACCAGGCCCTCGACGCCCTCCAGGCCTATTTCAAGTCCTGGAAACCCGGGAACTGATCCCGGGAGCGCGGAATTCATTCCGCACCTCAATCACGTATTCCTCAGCGCCCGCTACCTCAGGCGCTCCAATCGACCCTTTCGACGTACCAGATTCTTGTAATCCCACGGCACATCCCGGGCTTACTTCAGCCAGCGCCGGAGCCTTTCAATCTCCACCTGTTCCACAGCCGTAAAGCGGGCTTTGGCGGCCTTGAAACTGCCCTCGACCTGAAGCCCAGGCTCCGCAAATGATTTTCCGCTCCAGAACAATAGCCGGACAATGCCCTTCAGCTTGCTGTATCCCACCACCGGATTGCCGTCGATGAACCATACCGGATGGGCATGCCAGACCTTGTTCACCGCCTCCGGCAGGACATCGTCGATCTGGGCTGCCAACAGCTCGCAGATCTTCCGATCCACATCCACCTGTGATGCATTATAGTTTTGAGTGGTCGAATCCATGTCGAGGATCTTCCCAGGCCCGGCCGTTCCTGAATTCCTGCGAGAAAACCATGGATCTGCGTCCATCGCCAACACCCCTCCCCTGCTGCCCCTCTCTGCGCTGTTCGCGGCTTCGCGTGAAACCAATTCCCGGAACGGCGAGCGAACCTCGCCGCTCCAATGCTCTCCCCCTCACCAAAACGACCCAGACCCAGCACGGTCCAAGTCCCGTCCTTCACCCTCCATACGTACCTCTCCCGGGAATGGCCCCATGAAATCCTCCACCCCACTGCTTCGGAAACCATTCCGGCTGCGTCGCCGAACCTTTCTCGGCCTGGGTCTCCTCGTCGCCTCCCTTCCCGCCTACGCCGTCGGTGTTGAACCGGACTGGATCCGCATCCGACACCTCACCCTCCCGCCTCATCCCCGCCTGGCCGGGCGCCGCCTCCGCTGGGTCCACTTCACCGACGTCCATCACAAGGGCGACCGCGCACGCCTCGACCAGGCCATGAACCTGATCCGTGAATTGACCCCGGACTTCGTCTGCTTTACCGGCGATCTCATTGAGGAGTCAGCCCATCTCGACGATGCCCTCGACGCTCTGAAACGATTGCCCTGCCCGGTGTACGGGATCCCCGGCAATCACGATCACTGGGCTTCCGCCGATTTCTCCCGTTGTTGCCGCGCCTGCTCGGAAACGGGCGGGGCCTGGTTGATGGACGAGGTGGTCGATTTCCCGAACGTGCCCCTGCGACTCATCGGATTGGATCACCAATACTCGCCGCCGCGCCCCGATCCCGACCGTTTCAACCTCGTCCTGATGCATTACCCGATCTGGGCCCGCGACCTGCCCTATCGCGCGGATCTCCTGTTGGCCGGCCATTCACACGGCGGCCAGGTGCGCATTCCGGGCTTCGGTCCCCTCGTCGTTCCGGAGGAGACCGGCGAATACGATCTCGGCTGGTTCAACACCCCGAGCGGTCCGCTCTACGTGAATCCGGGTCTGGGAACGTTCTACCTCGATATCCGCCTCAACTGTCGCCCCGAACTCACCGTGTTCGAAACCGCCGACTCCAGCGCCAACCACAAGGGCTGAGCCCACCGATTCCCGCCGCGCCCACCATTCCATACACATTCCCCGGGATGGATTTGATCCCCGCCCCCGAAACAGGTCCCCTTGCCGCGGTCGGTCCTTGCCCGACCCAGGATGTCCACCCTCCCCCGTTACAGTCCGTCCCGTATTCTTGTCCGCAGCACCAACTGGCTGGGCGATGCCGTCCTTTCCACCCCCGCACTGCTCCGCCTGCGCGAGCGGTTCCCCGACGCCGCAATCACCGTGTTGACCGCCGACAAACTCGCCGACCTCTGGCCCGGTCATCCCGCCGTTGATTCCGTCATCCCCTTCGCCCGCGGCGAATCCGCCTGGTCCATCGCCTCCCGACTCCGTCCCCACCGATTCGATCTCGCCCTGCTCTTCCCCAACTCCCCGCGTTCCGCCCTCGAAGCC
>CAZDYB010000133.1:3795-9897 GCA_964509045.1 uncultured Akkermansia sp. | reverse complement strand
TTTCACCACAGAGGACACAGATTTCACAGAGCCGGAATCAACATCCCGACCGAGTACGAGTAAGATCCCCGGAGACAGGCTGCGGCTGCACCCGGCCATTCCATTCCCGCCTTTTGTCTTCTCCGTGTTCTCCGCGCCTCCGCGTGAGACCTTCCCCAAAACCCCTCCATGTGCGGGATGAATCCCGCGCTCCCGGGGGATTCACCGCCGCATCGCGTGCGACGCACCGGCCAGCAACGCCGGCAAAACCTTCTCGGTCGCAAAAGCCACATCATGCGGGAAATCAATTTCCGTCCAGGGCGTCCCGGTGATGTCTTCCATCCCGAAACATCCATCCATGGTCAGCGCCCGCAGGACTTCATCGAGGGAATCCCGACGTCGGATCCCTGACATCCGGGCCCGGGTTTCTGCCGCCAGCTTCCCGATGTGTTCCGGGGCGAGCTTGAAGAACCCGACGGATTCACCCACGCGATCCGCCGACCCGGTCCATTGCTTGACCAAATCGAACGGGCGTCCGGCCCGGATGGGAACCAGCACCGGGTCGTCATCGACGGCTTCCACCCCGAAATCCGCCAGCAGCGCGGACGGGTGTGGCGAAGCGATGAGCCGATTCAACAGCGACACGTCGTACAGGACATCGCCATCCATGAGGAACAATGGTTGGGTCGAGGACTCGATGACGGCGAGTGCGACGTGGAGGCTGATGACGCTGCCCTCGGTGAAGTCGGGATTGTGGAGTTCGTAGATGCGGATCCCGTGACGTTCGGCGAGTCCGGGAAGCACGGCGGCGATCTGTTCGCGGCAATGGCCGGTGACGATGAACAGATTGCGCACGCCGACCGCGGCCAGGTGTTCGGTATGACGCTCGAGAAGGGATCGCCCGCCCACCTGCAAAAGGATCTTGGGGCAATTGGCGTGGGCAGGCCCGAGACGGGTGGCCCTTCCGGCGGCGAAGATGATGGCAGACTCCACAGGCCGAGATTTAACCGGATGTTCACCCATTGGCCATACCAGTGTTGAGGAGGGGGCACCTCCCTACACCGCCCCCGCCATGGAACCCGGTGGGCCCGCGATGACGGTTCAGTGACGTCCCAAGCCCCTTCTCCCATCCACGCGCTACCGGCGACAGGCTGTCGCCGCTCCAGGTGGGGGACAGTGTCATGATGCGCCCTTGAGGAGGGGCAGGCCGTGCGAACCGGGCGGACAACAGAGCCGTTCGATGTCCATGGCCCGTTCCGGATAGAGCGGCAGCAGGATCTCGCGGGTTCCCGCCTCGAATCGGTCCTCGGAAAACCCCGGGCACATGCTGCAACCGTACAACGCCCACTGCCCGTCCTCACCCAGATGCGCCGCCATCCAGACCCCGGCCGGCACGGTGAACTGCACCCGATGCCCCCGCAGCGGCTGGTTGCCCATCCACACCTCCCGGGTCGACCCGTCCGGGTACAGCAGGATCAGCCGGAACGGATCCCCGGCGTGGAAATGCCAGGTCTCATCCGCAGTCAGCCGATGAAACAGCGAAACACTCAACGGCTCATGGCAATACAACCCCACCATGGAAGTCCCCAACGGGCGCCCGTCCGGCAACCCTTCCTTCGACGTGTAGGTATTGGCGAACAGCGTTCCCTCCACCGGCAACGGTTGGAGCCGGAACAGTTCGATCAATTGCTGGATTTCGGGCGACATGACTCGTCGCGGAGCATCCCGTGAAGCATCCGATATTTCAATGCGGTCTCCCGGGCGGACAACGCCGCGATTCGCCAGCCCTGCGCCCCATCCAGGAAACCCCGGCGCAACAGGTAGCATCGGACCCAACGATACCCCGCATGCAGCCAGGGCGCGGCCGGTCCGGCGCGCCGTCCCCGTTCCCACGCCGATTCCGCCCACAACCGCGCATAGCGTTCGCCACGCGCCCGATGATCCGCCGCATCCCGAAACGAAAAATGGTGGATATCCCCCTTCAACCGCCGCACGTCCCCCTTCAACTCCAACCGTTCATGCACCCGTCCCCCGGCAAACCGGGCGGCATCCCGCCGGAACAACCGCACCAACCGGTCCGGATACCAATCGCCATGCCGGATCCAACGTCCCTCATACAACACACAGCGCGGCATGCTGAAACCGGTCACGCTCCCGGGCGGTTCACCCGCCGACCGCAATGCCCCGATCTCCTCCCGCAACCCCTCCGACAACGCCTCGTCGGCGTCCAGGCTCAGCAACCACGGATGGGTGGCCAGTTCGATCACCCGATTCTTCTGCCCCACATAACCCAGCCAATCCTGATGAACCCACCGCGCGCCAGCATCCCGCGCAATCCTTTCCGTCCCATCCCGGCTCCCCGAATCCACCACCAGGACCTCATCCACCAACCCCCGCAGACTGGCGATCGCCCCGGGCAGGCGTTCTTCTTCGTCGAGGGTGATGATGCCGGCCGTGATCTTCATCCGATGCGTTCCCGTGCGGCCTGTTCCAGGACCTCGATGGTCTCCCGGACATTGCGGTCGAGGCTCATGGTCGGGAGATCGGCCGGTGGCCGGACCGGGCCGCGATCAATCCAGCCGGCAATGGCGCGGGCGACGGTCGGGGCGTCTGAAGGATCGGGCAGGACCTCGCCATCAATGCCCGGATGCAACCACTCGGCGGCGCCATTGAAAATCGTGGTGATGACTGGCAACCCGGCGGCACGGGCTTCAACAACCACGTTGGCGGAGGGTTCATAGATCGGGAGGAAGGTGAGGAGATCGGCGGCGGCATAGGCGTTCTCGACGTCGGCCATGGCTCCGGCAAACACGACCTGGGACGGCGCGGCGGACACCCGACCCTTGCCCACCACGAGCAGGCGGAAGCGGCGGCTGGCCAGTTCCGGCTGCTTCAACGCCCGGAACAGTTGGGGCAATCCCTTCCGTTCCCAACCGGATCCGACAAACAACAACAGGTGTTCGTCCGGCCGGATGCCGAACCGCGCCCGGCAGGCGTCGCGTTGTCCGTTCTGGAACCGTTCCACCTGGATGCCGTTGCGGACGAGATGCAGTCGTTCAGCGGGAAAACCGAAGTGACGTTGGATCTCCGCGCCGACCATGGCCGAGTTCACGATCACCCGGCGTGTGGAACGGACATCGAAGGTTCGCGCCTCGAGTTCACACATCGCCCGATGAAACCCCGCCGTCCGAAGGAACGGTCGCCGCCACCAGGGAGCGAATCGGCGCCGTTGTTCAAGCCAGCTCCGGTGCACGCCGTCACCAGCCCGGTACACATCCTGGCGCAACGTCCGTTCCAGACTGAACACACAGTCGAAATCCGCAGGCTTCACCGCGGCTTCGATGGCCTCTGCGAACCGCACGGGACGAAGCCGACGCGGGCCGGAAAAGGGAACGGTACGCACCTGGACGCCCGCAGGCGGTTGATCCCAATGCTCGGTGAACAACGTCACCGCATGCCCCGCCCGCACCAGCGCTTCCATGAGGCGCTGGGCATACAGTTCCGCTCCGCCGGTCGCGGCGGAGTGTCGTCGGATGAGTGCCAGCCTCATGAAGTCCCCAAGCACCGGGGAACCGGGCGCGCCTGTCGAGCCCGTTTCCGTGCTTGCCCCGCCATGAATCCTGCCGGGAAATCGACCCGTGCAACGTCTCCTTCGATTCCTCATCCCGGCGGCAGCCTTCGCGGGACACGTGGTGGCCGCGGATCTGCGCCTGGGCATGATCGGTCTTGATACCTCCCACGCCACCGCCTTCACCGAGATCCTCAACAACCCCGCCGCCAAAGGTCACGTGCCCGGCGGCCGCGTCGTCGCCGCTTTCAAGGGCGGCAGTCCGGACATCGAATCCAGCTGGTCCCGCGTCGAGGGCTACACCCAGGAACTCATCACCAAACACGGGGTGAAGATCCACGACGACATCGCAACCCTGTGTCGCGACGTCGATGCCGTCCTGATCGAAAGCGTCGATGGTCGTCCCCATCTCGAACAGGCCCGCGCCGTGATCGCCGCCAAAAGGCCGTTGTACATCGACAAACCCCTGGCAGGTTCCCTACGCGATGGCATCGAGATCTTCCGCCTCGCCGAAGCCGCCGGCGTTCCCGTCTTCACCGCTTCTTCCCTCCGGTTCGGATCCAACACCCTTTCTGCCCGCGGCGGCGCCATCGGCGTCATCACCAATGCCCTCACCTCCAGCCCCGCCCATCTCGAACCCCATCATCCCGACCTCTTCTGGTACGGCATCCATGGGGTCGAATCCCTCTTCACCGTGATGGGCCCCGGCTGCATCTCCGTCCGGCGCGGATCCAATTCCACCGGCGGGATCGAGGTGGTGGGAAAATGGCCGGATGGCCGGACGGGAACCTTCAGCGAAGGCAAGGGCTACAGCGGCATGGCCCACGGCACCCGCGGTTCCATGCCGGTCGGTTCCTATGACGGCTATGCCCCGTTGGTCGCCGAGATCATGCGCTTCTTCAAGACCGGCCGGGCGCCGGTTGAACCGAAGGAAACCCTCGAGATCCTCGCGTTCATGGAAGCAGCCGACGAAAGCAAACGCCGCGGCGGTGCCGAGGTGACGCTGGCGGAAGTGTTGAAGACGGCAGGCCGACGCCAGGCCCCGTGATGAGGCTTGTCGTCTTCGCCCATGTCCCCCCGCCGCACCATGGCCAGAGCCAGATGGTGCAGTATCTCGTCGATGGCTTCCGCTCGGACCCCAGCCTCGGAATCGAGGTCATCCACGTCGACGCACGGTTGTCCGATGACCTGACCGACGTGGGCCGCGCGCGTGGCGGCAAGATACGGCGGTTGCTCGGATACTGCCGGGCTGCCATCCGCGCCCGGTTCAGGACCGGCGCCACGACCTGGTACTACGTGCCGTCGCCGCCCAAGCGCAACAGCCTGTATCGCGACTGGCTCGTGATGCTGCTGGTGCGGCCCTGGTTCAAACACACGATCTTCCACTGGCACGCCGTCGGACTGGGTGAATGGCTCCTCACCCACGCCAAACCCTGGGAACGCCGCGTCAGCCGTTGGCTCCTTGGCCGACCGGAACTTTCCATCGCGCTGTCCGCCTTCAACGCCCCGGACGCCACCCGGTTCAATCCACTCCGACAGGTCATCGTGGCCAATGGTGTGCCGGATCCCTGCCCCGCCTTTGACACCGAACTCGCCGCCCAACGGGTCGAACGGGCGCGACGTCGTCGGGAGGACGGTGGCACGGTCCGGGTCCTGTTCCTCGCCCATTGCACCCGCGACAAGGGGTTGTTCGATGCCCTCGAAGCGGTGTCGGCGGCCAATGCACTCGAAGCAGCCCGACCCGGGCCCGGTCGTCTGACCTTTCAACTCGATGTCGCCGGCAGCTTCGTTGAGTCCTGCGACGAAACCGAATTCCGGAGGCGGATCGCCATGCCGGACCTGGCGGATTGCGTGCAGCACCTCGGTTTCGTCTCGGGCGCGGCCAAGTCAAAGTGCCTGCGGAACGCCGACCTGTTCCTGTTCCCCAGCCATTACGCCAATGAAGGACAACCGTTGAACCTGATCGAAGCCATGGCGCATGGATTGCCACCCGTGACAACCCGCTGGCGTGGGATCCCGGAAATGGTGCCGGCCCACTACCCCGGGCTGGTCGAACCGCGCGACCCTACAGCGACGGCGACGGCGCTGGTGACGGTGGCGCGCGACGAGGACGGACTGCGGTTCCGTCAACAGTACCTCGCCCGATTCGCGTTGGACGCCCATCTGAAGGAACTCGCCGCCGCCCTGCGCTCCGTGGCCGGGTAAGTCCCGGGCTCCGGCCCCGCCAGCCCGAAGGGTCGGAAGATCACGGCCCGGGGCTGGAATCCCGGTCCCCGTCGGGGACCCAGCCAGGTTCGAGTACGAGTACGAGTACGAGTACGAGTACGAGCCCCCGACCCAGCCTGGGCGAAGCCCTGGGGACAGGCTCCCGAAACCGACGATCTGCACCGGATCCGATACTCGAGTCCCTGTCGTACTCGTACGCGTACTCGTACTCGAAAATGAGGGGGTCGGGCGCGACGAGTACGAGTACGAGTACGAGCCCCCGACCCAGCCTGAGCGAAGCCCTGGGGACAGGCTCCCGAAACCAACGATCTGCACCGGATCCGATACTC
>CAZDYB010000133.1:0-3695 GCA_964509045.1 uncultured Akkermansia sp. | reverse complement strand
ACGAGTACGAGCCCCCGACCCAGCCTGAGCGAAGCCCTGGGGACAGGCTCCCGAATCCGACGATCTGCACCGGATCCGATACTCGAGTCCCTGTCGTACTCGTACTCGCACTCGTACTCGAAAATGAGGGGGTGGGGCACGAAGCCCTGGGGACAGGCTCCTGAAGGAACGGGATGCAGGGCTCCGGCCCCGCCAGCCCGAAGGGTCGGGAGATCACAGCCCGGGACTGAGGGAGTTCAGCGACCGATGCCCCGGGTAGGAAAACCGTTCCCACTCAATCCCACCGCGGTTCCTTGCCGTGCAGGTGCCGGACGAAATGATCCATCCGACGCCGGATCCCATACGGTGTTTCGGCGGACCCGTGATTCGTGCTGGGCATGATCAGCAGGTCGAAGTCCTTGTCCGCCCGCACCAACGCAGCCGCCACCTGCAATGTGCTTGCCGGGTCCACATTCGTATCCACCTCACCCACGATCAGCAGCAGTTTCCCCGTCAGGTTCTTCGCCTGGGTCACATTCGACTGCTCCTCGTAATGCGGCCCCAGGGGCCAACCCATCCACTGTTCATTCCACCAGATCTTGTCCATCCGGTTGTCGTGACAACCACAGTCGCTCACCGCGACCTTGTAGAAATCCCCATGCGCCAACAGCGCCCGGGTCGAACTCTGGCCCCCCGCTGATCCCCCATAGATTCCCACCCGCGACAGATCCATCCAGGGCCGGGTCGAAGCCGCCGCACGCATCCAGGGAATGCGATCGGGAAATCCCGAGTCCCCGAGATTCTTCCAACAGACATCATGAAAGGCCTTCGACCGCTGACTGGTCCCCATGCCATCGATCTGCACCACGACAAAGCCCAGTTCAGCGATCTGATGCTGCCGGTTGAGCCGACTGAACTCCTTCGGCACAAATGCGCCCTGGGGTCCGGCATAGATCTCCTCGATCACCGGATAACGCCGGTTGGGATCGAAGTTCGAAGGTCGGACGATGATGCCGTGGATGGGCGTGATGCCGTCGCGCCCCGGGGCGATGAAACGTTCAGGAACCGTCCAACCGGCGGCCAGCAACGCCGTCATGTCCGCCCGTTCCAGTTCACAGACCCGCTTCCCATCCTCTGACCGCCGCAACTCGATCACCGGCGCCTGATCCACCCGGGACCACGTGTCGATGAACCAACGTCGATCCGGCGAAAAGGTCACCGCATGGGTGCCGTCCCCCTCCGTCAACACCACCAGTCCCGACCCATCGAAGTTCACGCGGCACAGGTGCAGATGGTAGGGGTCCTGGCCCGGCACAATCCCACCCGCGAAAAACCAGACCTGGCGCGTCGCGGCATCCACCCGTTCCACCCGGCGCACCACCCATTCACCCCGGGTCACCGCATTCTTCACCCGGCCTGTACCCGACTCGATCAACCACAGATGACACCAGCCATCCCGTTCGGACATCCACAGGAGTTCCCCGCTCGGCTCCAGCCATTCGCGCCACGTCTTCGCCGTCCAATCCACAAAGGTCGGGCTCCTTTCCTCCACCACCACCCGCGGATCCAATCGGCCCGGGGAATCTCCCGACCCGACCTGACCCGCGGATGGGCGCACCGCGAGGATCCGGTACACCTGATGGCCCCGCTCGTTGTAGTTGAACCGGAACTCCTTCCCATCCGCGCTCCACGAGATCCCGATGTCCCCCGATTCCGTGAACGGGGTGGGATACAGGGTGTCATCGACGTCCCATTGCTTCTGGTCCGCGACGGTGAACACCCGCAGCAGGGGCTTGGGAAGGGCATCCCCGGGCTTCAGATACGGTCGGCTGTGAAGCTTCGGTTGAAGTTGATCCGTGGGTGCGGCCTCGACGAAATGCACGATCCGTTCCTGTCCCTTCTGAACCCGGCGCGCCACCACCACACTGCTGTCCGGAGCCCACGACACATCCGGCGAGTAAGGCGCGTCCGCCGTGCCATCCCGACTCAACACCTTCTCTCCGCCCCCGGCCCGCTCCTTCAGATGCAGGTTGTGATCCCGCACCACAGCCACCCATCGGCCGTCCGGCGATTCCCCCTGTTCCGGCCTGCGTTCGGTCGTCTGTGACGGCGCGGCGGGTGCCGCCACCGCCGCACCATCAGCGATCACCGCGCGGTTCGCCGAACCATCCACCTCGAACACCGCCAGCGTGGTGCCCACACGATCCGTCGCCAGCCAGACATGTCCCTCGAAGGTGTGTTGACGCTTCTCCTGACCGGGACGCAGGCGACCGTAGGATTTCCTGCCACCGTCCGTGTCCAGCCAGAACAGCTCCACGTCTTCCCGGGTCTCGTTCACCAGCACGATCTCGGTCTCGTCCCCCGTCCGACGCGACCGTCGCGGCACCCGTTCCACCGACCGCGACGCGAGGATCTTCTCCGGGCGATCATCCGCGACCAACTCATGATCCGGGAGCAGGAGTTTCCATCGACGTCCACCCGACCGGAACGCCAGGACCCGGTCCGGTTCCAACACCTCCATCCGATCGAGCGGCAGGGATTCCGGACGGAATTCACCCACCGCCTTCGCCTTCATCACGGCGGCCAATCGACTGGCGTCGAAGAGCGGCTCGCGTCGGCCCGATCCGGCATCGACCTGGACGAACTCATGGGTGCCGGGCCCGGTATCCACCCGATACCAGAACCGGGAGCCACCCGGCAGCCACTCAGGCCGGATGCGCGATCTGAAGACCGTGTTCTCGGTTCGGGCCGCGAGGGACATGGCGCGATCGTAATCGGCCCGGGAACCCTGGGCCCGGGCGGTCGGAACGGGAATTTGCGCGGCCAGAAACACGGCGAGGAAAACCGATGGAACGAAGGAAAGGACGGAAGCCCGCGACATGGGGGTGAATCTGCCATCGCGCCCGGCGATGTCTTGGCACAAAGTCGGCCCGTGTCAGTGAAACAGGGCACAACAGTTGCCACAGCGCGTCGCACGCTTTCCCCGGAGGCGGCGGCATTGGCGTACCTGTTCGATCACGTGCCTGACACCGCCTTCTTCGTGAAGGATCTGGAGGGACGCTACGTGGCGGTGAACCAATCGCTGGCCGACCGGGTGGGGGCCCGTTCGGCGTCGGACATGATCGGGCGTCCGGTGACCGAATTCTTTCCCGCCGCCCTGGCGAATCGTTATGCGGCCCAGGATCACGATGTGCTCCGGACCGGTCATCCCATCCGCGACCGGCTGGAATTGCACTGGTATCCGAGGCGACGCCCGGGTTGGTGCCTCACCACCAAGCTGCCTTGGCGGGACAACGCGGGAAAGGTGCAGGGGTTGGTGGGCATCTCGCGGGATCTGCGCGCACCCGGTGACACCGAAGTGATTCCGGGTTCCCTCGCCGGCACGCTCGACCATCTCGAAAACCACTATTCAGATCCGGTCTCACCCGCCGGTCTCGCCGCCCGCGCCGGCCTCAGCCCGGTCCGCTTCGCCCGGCTCATCAAGCGCATCTTCCGCATCACTCCGTCCCAGCTCATCACACAGACCCGGCTCGCCGCCGCCTCCCAACTTCTGAGGGAAACCAGCAAGCCCGTGGCTGAGGTCGCCGTCGCCTGCGGCTTCTACGATCACAGCGCCTTCACCCGCGCCTTCCGCTCCGCCACCGGCGAAACCCCCACCCAGTTCCGATCCCGGGCCCAGGGAGATTCACGGTGACGTTCCGTCAAGCGGGCGCACG
>CAZDYB010000132.1:2347-9899 GCA_964509045.1 uncultured Akkermansia sp. | reverse complement strand
CCCTCGGCGCCCCATCGATTCTACCGTCTGCACCGATGGTGACACCCCGGCAGGAACAGGGATCATCCCTTCTTCGAAGGCTTCATCCCCACCGAACTCGCCCGCTTGGCCACCTTCCGGCTCGTCAGCACCTTCGACACCGTCCCCGTCTTCAGATACTTCGACCGCACCGCTTCCAGGATCGCATCGCGCCGGTCATACAACCGCTTCTGCTTGCGCGGCTTGACCCGGGTCAGGATGTAGGCGCTGAGCAAGGGCAATACGATGGTGCTGTCCGCATAACACACCACCGAGTCGGGCAACTTGTCCGGATCCACCTTACCCCAACTCACCGCCTCCGCAGGGGTCGCCCCCGACAATCCACCCGTATCCGGGCGCGCATCGGTCACCTGCAAAAAGTAGTCGTGTCCCTTCTCCTCGATCCCCATCACCTCCTGGATCTGGGGTTCCGTCTGCAACATGAAGTTCTTCGGACTGCCACCACCCAGGATCCAAACCGAACTCGTGTGCTCCGTGCTCTTTGCATGGTAGACGATCCCCGCGGTCTGATTCACATCCCGGTTCACATCCATCAACAACGCAGAACCCCGCAACGACATCGCCGCAACGTTCATCCCGATCGAACTGTCGCCCGGACTTGAGGTGAAAATCGGAATCCCACATTCATAAGCCGTCGCCAGAACCGAACTGTCACGGATCCCCAGCTTCTTCCCGCGGGCATGCACATACTTGCCCAGCAGGTAATGGAATTCATCCGTGCCCATGGTCCGCTGGAACTCCGGGCCCTGGATGACCTCCCGCACAAAGGCATCCGTATCCAGCAGCACGTTGTAATCAAACAACACGTCGTAGATCCGGATCACCCCCTCGTCCCTCAACTCCACATCGTCGAGAAACGGCGACCCCGAATAGAGCTCCATGTCCAGGCCGTAGTGCAGGTCATGATAGAGATTGGCGCCGGTCGAAATGATCCAGTCCACGAACCCCGCCTTCATCAATGGGATCAGGCAGGACTTGCCCAGGCCCGCCGGAGTCAGCGCCCCGGTCAGAGACATCCCCACATAGCCGTTGTCGGGAAGCATCTTCTTCGCCAGCAACTGCGCCGCCTCCCGTAACCGCCCGCCGTTGTAGGCCAGAAAGCATTGATCGATGGCGTCCGCCACCGTGATGTTTCGCCCCACGCCCAGCGGATTGAGTCGCGGATACGATGCGAACTTCCGGGAAACCACCTGACCCTTCTTCGAACTCATGACCCCCGAACAGTGATGGGGAGGCGCCCGGGCTGGAAAGCGCCATGTGCAACCCCCATCCGCCCCATACCTGGAATGGTCCTGGGACAGGCTCACCGTCTTCAACCGCTCCCACACGACTCCAAAACCAGCGACCTTCAACGCGGCTTCAACCCGTCCGCACCACCACCCCACTTCCGCTGTTCCCCGGTCATCCCACGATCCAGATGCAGATAACCGCCATCCACATACAGGAACTGCCCCGTCATGTGCGAAGCCCTCATCGATGCCAGGAATACCATGGCGTCGGCCACTTCGTCTGGTCGGGTCAACCGGTTGCCCAACGGCACCAACCGCTCCACCCCGGCCCGCGCCGCCGTTGGATCGGGCTGCGATGCAAACCATCGTTGATATTGATCGGTGTCACACTCGGCCGGCACCACGCAGTTCACACGAACTCCTTGCGGAGCGAGCGCCACCGCCCATTCGCGGGTGAGGGCATGGATGGCACCTTTCGCGGCGGCATAACCCGATGTCCGCCCCTGCCCGGTCTCCGCCACCTTCGAACTCACGTTCACAATCGATCCTTTGGCCGACACCAAGGCTTCCCTGGCAAAGTGGGTCAGGTTGTAAACGTGCAGGAGGTTCCTCTTCAGCGACTCCAGGAAGGCCGTCGGCCCCGCCTCCAACGACACCGCGTCGTTCACCCCGGCGTTGTTCACCAGGACATCCAGCGACTTGAACTGCTTCACCACCTTTTCCACCACCTCCTGACAGGCAGTCTCCGAAGTCAGGTCCGTCTCGAAGAACACCGCCTTGGACAGGGATCGCTCCAACAACCGAGCCGCCTGGGCGTCCCGATCCACCAGGACCACCCAGGCTCCTTCCTTTGAGAACGCCCGAGCCGCAGCCGCACCAATCCCACGCGCTGCGCCCGTCACCATCACCACCTTTCCTCCCAGATCGGTCTGCATGCGCAGAACCCTAATCCAACGCCCCAAAGATTCCCATCTCGGCGTCCAACCAACCGCCCCAGCACCACCTCCAACCGGGACAAACGACCGATCCGACTGCATGATTCCGGTTCACGGCCCCACCCGGTTCCGGTGCCGGAAAATCGGGGCCCCACTAAACCGGATACTCCCACCCGTTCCGATACGGCCGACCCATCAGCTTCAACGCCTCATCATCCCCCACGATCGTCTCCTTGTCCCCGTCCCACTGGATGCTTCTGCCCAGCTTCAACGAAAGCATGCCCAGCATGGGCAACACCGACGACCGATGCGCCACCTCAATTCCGGCCACCGCCTTGCGACCCTGCTCGATCGACGCCATGAAGTCCGCCCACAACAACTGCAGGTTATGCCCGTCCGGTTCCTGCAATCTCGAATCCTCATGGATCACCTGCGCTTTCGAATCCGCAGGGTAAAACGTCCAGCCATCGCGCCATCCAATGTGCAACGTTCCCTTGGTTCCGTAGTAATAGGCGCCGATCCGGTGCTTTTCCGCCGGGTTCTCGCCGAAGCGACGGTGTTCCCAGGTGCAGGTGAAGCCCTCGAACTCGTACACCGCCACCTGATGATCCGGGGCGTCGCTGGTCTGTTCTTCCGCCGTGTTCACCGCCGGCCCGGCAATCTCCCGGCCGCCCGTTGAAAACACCCGGCGCGGATACTTCTCCTCGCTCCACCACAACACCTGATCGAGCCAGTGCACGCCCCAGTCGCCCAACTGCCCATTGCCGTAATCCAGAAAGTTGCGCCATCCACCCGGATGCAGCTTCGGATTGAACGGCCGTTTCGGCGCGGGTCCACACCACAGGTCCCAGTCCATTCCCTCCGGCGCCTCGACATTCTTCGCCGGCCGTTCGCGTCCGCCGCCGCCATGCACAAACAACCGGACCGATCCCACCTGCCCCACCGCTCCGGACTTCAGGAACTCCATGCCGCTCACATGATGCGGCCCGATACGGCGATGCAACCCGACCTGCACCACACGTCCACCCTCGCGCGCCGCCCGGAGCATGGCACGGCTCTCGTTCACGGTATGGCCCGTGGGCTTTTCCACGAACACATGCGCACCGGCCTTCACCGCCGCGATGGCCTGCAAGGCATGCCAGTGGTCCGGTGTCGCAATCAGCACGATCTCCGGCTTCTCCCGCTCCAGCAGTTCCCGGTAATCGTTGTACGTCTTCGGCTGATCTCCGATGAGATCCGTCACCTGTTCCGCAGCCACTTCCCGGGTGCTCTCATCCACGTCACACATCCCCACCACCCGCACCCGCCCACTCGCCATCGCCTCCTTCAGGATATTCCGTCCCCACCAACCACAACCAATCAGCGCCGTCCGGTATTTCTTCGCCGGATCCGCCGCCCGGATCCACGGCGCCAACCCCACCGCACCGCCCAGCAACGCGGTCTGCCGCAGGAAAGCGCGCCGGTTCCCCGACAACAATGCATTCGTGTTCATGGATGTTCCCCAGCCTGTATCACCCGCCCTCCCGGGTGAAGCCGGTTTCCTCAACAACCCCCAATCCCAAATCCCCACCCACCGTTCATCTCGGCCGAACATCCACCACCACCAGGTCGCCCCGTGAATTCCGGCAGTAAATCCGTCCGCCCGCCAACACCGGCGCCGTCCAGGTCTTGCCGCCCAACACCTGCGCCCGGGCCACCGGCTCGAATCCCGCTGGAATCGCTGGCGCCACCATCAACTCCCCCGCACCACTCAAGGCCACCAACCGCTCCCCCACCACGATCACTCCACCCGAACCAAATCCCGCCTGGCTCCACTTCTCCGTTCCCGTCCCGAACTCGACACACTTGAGGGACGCCTTCTCGGTGGTGTCACCGTCCACGCCATACAGGTGCCCCTTCCACAACACCGCCGGATTCATCTGCGTCCGCAACACCTTCGTCTTCCAGAGCATCTCCGGTTCACCCTTGCCCAGGCGGAACATCGCCCCGCCCTTGCCATAACCCGTCGACAAAAACATCTGGTCACCCTCCACGATCGGGTCCGCCGCATTGACCCCGTATTGGGTCAGCCATCGGATGCGCCAGACTTCCGTTCCGTCCGCGGGACGAACCGCCGCAAAACCCTGGGCCGTGCCCACCACCATCCAACGCTGATCGCCTTCCCCGTGGAACATCGGCGTCGAATACCCCGCACTGCGCGTCCCCGATTTCCAAAGGATCTCCCCATCCTTTGCCGAAAGTGCCAACCCACCTTCGCCCACGTTCAGGTAAACCCGTCCATCCTGCACCACCGGTGACCCCGAGAATCCCCAGTCCGGCACCCGCGCCTCCGCAAGCTCCGCCACATTCCGATGCCACACCGGTTTCCCCGACGACGCCTCCAGACAGAACGTGTCCCCCCATCGGTTCAACACATACACCCGCCCACCCGAAATCGTCGGCGTCCCAGTCGTTCCTCCCTCGAAAAACCGATCCCCCAGCTCTGCTGGAAATGAATGCCGCCACAACTCGCGACCCGACTCCGCCTCCAGGCACACGACATGATCCTTTCCATCGTCATGTCCCGTCGTCACCACCCGCCCCTCCGATACCGACACCGCCGCAAACCCGAGTCCCACCTTCGCACGCCAGGCAATCCTGGGTCCGTCCGCCGGCCATTCGACCGTCCAACCGATCTCCTTCGAAACTCCGTTGCGGGTCGGCCCGCGCCAGTTCGGCCAATCCTCAGCCCACAACGCACCCACGAACCCCCAGCACACACCCGCCAACCGCAACCAACCTCCCGCATTCAACCCTTGTCGCATGCCCATCATGACGAACCACCCACGCCCCCGCTGCAATCCCGGAGCGGCGAGGTCCTTCTCGCCGTCCCATCCCGGAGCGGCGAGGTCCTTCTCGCCGTTCGATCCCCCAAAGCTTTCACCACAGAGCACAAAGAGTTCACACAGCCCGGAACGAAGAACGATTCCTTCGCCACCAGCTTCAAACCCGCCCACCCTGTGCCCTCTGTGCCCTCTGTGGTGAAAAAAGGATCCACCCCGATCCCGCAATCCGGCGACCAGACGTCGCCGCTCCATCCCCACCCCCGGAACGGCGAAGTCCACTCTCCGTTCCAATTCCTCCCCCATCCCAACCCTTCACCAAATCCCGCCCTTGCCCATTGCCCCCGCCCTGCGCTCCCATGACCCGATGCGGTTTTGGCACCCTGCGCTCTTCGCCTTCCTGATCCTGTTCGCCGGCAGCGACCTTCTGGCCAAACGCGCCGACAACGAGGCTGCCACCGACGCGTTCTTCGATGGCCCCATCCTGCGCTGGCGGCTGATCCTTTCCGAAGAATCCATCAACCGTCTCCGTTCCCAGCCCCGCGAATACGTCGAGGGCCAGATCGAGGTCGATGGACATACCTATTCCGGGGTTGGAGCCCGCATCAAAGGCTCCGCCGGCAGCAAACGTCCCATCGACGATCGCCCGGCGTTCACCATCGATTTCAATCGGTTCAACAAGGGCCAACGCGTGTTCGGGATGGCCAAGATCCACCTCAACAACTCCGTCCAGGACTCCAGCTACCTCAACGAAAGTCTCGCCAGCCGCACCTATCGCGCGGCCGGCATCCCGGCCACCCGCGCTTCCCATGCCCTCTTCAGCATCAACGACCTCGATCTCAGCCTCTATGTCGTCAAGGAAGCCTATGACGAACACTACCTGAAACGTCATTTCCCCGAGGACATCGGCCGCCACGGCAACCTCTACGACGGCGGATTCGTCTCCGACATCACCCGCAATCTCGAACGCGATGCCGGTGGCGGTCCCACCAACCACACCGACCTCGCCCAACTCCGCGAAGCCACCGCCCTGCCCGCCCTCGAACGTCGCGCCGCACTCGAAAAGGTCCTCGATGTCGACCGTTTCCTCTCCTTGGTCGCCATCCAGATGACCCTAGACGACTGGGATGGCTATGTGCGGAACCGCAACAATTACCGGGTCTACTTCAAGCCCGATGGCCGTGCCGTCTTCCTTCCCAGCGGCATGGATCAACTCCTTCGAAATCCCAATGCCCCGCTCCGCGATGGATTCACCGGGCGCGTCGCCGCCTCCCTCCTCCAGACCTCCCGCCAACGCCTCGAACTCCGCGACCGCATCCTCATCCTCTCCTCCAATGTCCTCTCCGAATCCTGGCTCCTTCAACAGGTCGACGAAGTCCAGGCCCGCATCGATGCCGCCCTCGCCCAACTCCCCGAACCCCAACGCGAACGCATCGTAAACAACTCCGAGCGGGCGCCCTCACGGATCAGACAACGACTCGCCGTTGTCCGACGCGAACTCGCGCAATGGCCGGATCCCCTTCCCCCGTGGGAACCCGGCACACGCCAACCGCTGGCCGGGGCCGACTGGAGCATCTACACCCAGACCGGAAAGGCCGACACCGAGCTCACCCTCCCCTTCGATGGCCGCAGCACCATCCACTTCCGTGCCCTGGAACCCAAGACCCGCGCCACCGTCCGCACCACCCTCACCCTCCCCGCCGGCCGTTACCGCTTCCACGGCCTCGCCCGCACCGAAGACGTCGAAGCCCTGACCGATGACCTCGGCATCGGAGCCGGCCTCCGACAGACCGGCGTCACCGGCACCTCCCATCTCGAAGGCACCGCCGACTGGTCTCCCCTCACCCACGACTTCGATCATCCCGAGGACGGTTCCATCGAATTCATCGTCGAACTCAAGGCACACCGGGGCGAAGCCTGGTTCGACCGCGCCAGCCTCACCCTCGAATCCCTCTGATATCCGCGTTCATCCGTGGTTCAAGCGTTCCTGCGCAGGAAGCCTTCAGCGGAGCAAGTCGTCAGATAGGCTAATGGACTCGACCGGGCATCCCGAGGCTGGAAACCAAGGTCTCCTGCATGGGAACAGCGCTCCCGGGTGTTTTCAGACGGATTCTCAATCCCCACGGCGACCGAACGTCACCGCTCCTTCCCCGTCCCCGGGGCGACGAGGTCCCCTCGCCGGTCTCACTCTCGAATCCCTCCGAACCGGTTCCCCGGTTCAGGGCAACGGCACCCCGGTCACCATCACCACGTCAACGTCGGCACGACGGTTGATGTTGTTTCCGTTGGTTCGGAAGCGAAGGCGAAACGATGGATTGTTGTCGGCGGTCGATGGCAGGAAGAAGGACACCGGCTCATAGCCCTTGGTTGTCACGCTCTCCAACGGGCTCCAGACCGCCCCGTTCCACCATTCAACCACCAGTGCCTGGCCCGAAGCGAAGCCCTGCGTGGTGCGCGCATAGCTGACCTCGATCTGACCCAGGCCCGCCGTGCTCACCGCCTTTTCAACCCAGGTGGTCTTGCGCAA
>CAZDYB010000132.1:0-2247 GCA_964509045.1 uncultured Akkermansia sp. | reverse complement strand
ACATCACCCTCCGGCGATGCATCCCAGACAAGGTCGACCACTCCATCCCCGGCGTTCGCCGCAAGATTGGCCGGCGCCGTCGGCGGCGTCGTGTCGTTCCCCGGTTCCGGCGTCGCGCCCAGGGCCAACGCCGCATTCACCCGCCCGTATCCAAAAGTGGTGTCAACCCCGGCCGTCCCCAGATCCGCACACGTTGAGCGCAGGATCCCTTCCACCTCCGCCGGCGTCAGTCCGGGATTGCGCGACCAGATCAACGCGCACAACCCCGCGACGATCGGCGTCGAAAAACTCGTGCCGCTCACCGAGGAATAGGCCGTGTCACCACTCCTGGAGGTCGTGCGGATCCCCACGCCCGGAGCCACCAGATCGACCAACGGCCCGAAGTTGGAGAAGGAAGCCTTCGCGTCATTCTGGTCGGTCGCCCCCACCACGATCACATTGTCCTCCCGATTGCCGGTCAACTGCACATTGCTGTTGCCCGCCGCCCAGACCAACAGCGATCCCTTCGACCGCAGATAGTCCCCGGTCGTGAACACGCTCGAACTGTTCACACCGCTGTAGCTGACGCTCGCCACCCGGTCCCCCCGATCCGCCGCCGTCCGCGCCGCCAATGTCAGATTCGCCAGCGATGCGCTGCCATCCGTCGAGTCCGTCACCCGCATCATCCGATGCCCGATGTTCCATCCCATTCCCGACACCCCAAGCCCGTTGTTTCCGTTGGCCGCAGCAGCGCCCGTGCACGCCGTGCCATGTCCATTGATGTCATCGATCAACCCACCCTCACCCTCCCATTGCCGGGCAGGAACATTGTACCCTTCCACCCGGTTCAACAGCAGGTCCTGGTGCGTCACCCGGATGCCCGTGTCGCAAATCGCCACCACGATGGAGGGAGATCCCGTGGTCAACGCCCACGCACCACAGGTGTCCATCCGATTGGCAGCATGATGCCATTGCTGCGACAGCAATGGATCGTTCCCGCAATTCACCGGAAACAGGATCCAGTCGGGTTCCACATACGAAAAGGCACCCGTCGCCATCAACCGCGCCGCCACTGCGTTCTCCGTCTGCCCTGGCGGAACCCGTACCACATACTCGTCCACCTCGGGAAACTCCCGCTCGATCCCCAACGCAGCCACCTCACGTCGGGCTTCCACCGCCAGGATCCGGGCCTGCGCCTCGCTCAAGCCCCGCGCTGCCGCCTCATTCTCCTGCACCGGTCGGGCAATCAATCGCCCACTGAACTCGCGCTGTCCCCGGACCGCTGAGAATCCCGGCACCGACTGACCTTGCACGCTGGAAACAACCAACAAGGCCAGCCACAGCCCCTGCATTGGATTGGGTAACTTCATTCCTTACGTGAACAGCAATTCCGTAATGCTTGCCAGTACAAAAATAAACCCACCCCAATCGCTTCCCCCGTCTGCGGCCAAGAATGTCCCCGCTCCCGGGCGAATCGTGCCCTCACCCTCCTCCAACCTTTCCCACCCCCGGCTCACTCCTTTTCCGACTGTCGCTCCGCCGGTTCAAACCCGATCACGATGTAGATCCGGGTCCGGTTGGTCTGGGTCTGTTCCTTGGTGAAATGCCCGCCCACCCACGGCAGTGAACCCAGCACGGGCACCGTCGACTTCGTCCGCACCACCCGGTCCGCCGCCGGGCCACGCAGCAGGATCCGGTTTCCCATCATACCCCTCACCTCGGCTTCAACCGACCGAATCAGGACCCGTGGCAACGCCGCCGTCACCCCCACCTTTCCCAACACCGGCAACCGATCCATCGCCGGCACCACATTGGTCGGGGCGTCGTACCCGACAAACTCCGTAAGGGACGCCGCCACACCCAATCGGAGTCCCGACCCGTCCCAATGGGGTTTCACATCCACGACCGTTCCCACCGGGAACGGCACGGTTCCAAACATCGTTGCCGGCCCGGTTCCGGGTGGCCCAGGAACCGTTGTCGGACCCGTCACCAGATTCCTGGTTTCAGTCGCCGTCACCTGACCGGATTTCCCCGAAAGCACCGTCACCGACGGCAACGTCAGCAGGTCCACGTTTCCCATCCCAGCCAACCGATCCATCAACGCCCCCAACTGCGCTTCATCCAGCAATCGCCATTCGTTGGTGGTCGACATCCGATCTTCCACGATTCCGTTCGGCAACAGCGTGCGCACCGGCTCAACCGGATCTCCGTTCACCCCAAAAAACCAATCCAGCCAACCTGCCTCCCAGGTGGCATCCCGCAATTCCA
>CAZDYB010000131.1:4591-10014 GCA_964509045.1 uncultured Akkermansia sp. | reverse complement strand
GTCATCACCACCCCGGTCTCCAGTTCCCGCACCGTTTCCGCCAACGACCTCAAGGAAGCCTGTCTCGCCGCCGGTGTTCCGCGTCCGATCCGCACCACCCAATCCGTTGGGGAAGCCCTGCGCGCCTGCGTCGCCGATCCCTTCGTCCTGGTCACCGGCTCCCTCTATCTCGTGGGGGAAGCCCTCGAGATCCTGGGCGACGCCCGGGCCGCCACGGGTGAACGCGCCCTGAATGAATGGACTGCCCCGACACCGCGCGTGCCTTCCGGATAGGCCGGCGTGCCTCCCGGGCATTGCCTGCGGACCCCCTGCCTAACAATACTTCGCACTTCAAAACTCCTGGATGCCCTCCGGCATCCTCCATTGCACCGATCGAACTCCATCCTCCTCCCCACATGCCCAATCCCTGGACCGGCAAAGGCAATCCCTATACCCGCAAGGAAGTCCGTGACCGCCTGATGAGCACCATCAAGAAGGGCGATGCCATCATCGCCGGCGGCGCCGGCACCGGCATCAGCGCCAAGTTCATCGAGAAGGGCGGCGCCGACCTCATCATCATCTACAACTCAGGCCGGTTCCGCATGATGGGCCATGGCTCGACCTGCGGCATGATGGCCTATGGCGATGCCAATGCGATCGCCATGGAGATCGGCGAGTACGAGGTCCTGCCCGTGGTGGAAGAAGTGCCTGTCATCTGCGGTGTCCATGCCACCGATCCCCGACGCCGCATGTGGCACTGGCTCGGCAAGGTGAAGGAGATGGGCTTCAGCGGCGTGAACAATTTCCCCACCCACACCATTGTCGACGGCCACTTCCGCGGCGTGCTCGAGGAGACCGGCATGAGCGTGAAGAAGGAGTTCGAGATGGTCGCCCTCGCCCGTCGCATGGACCTGTTCTCCATCGTCTATGTCGGTTCCCCCGAAGAAGCCGTCGAGATGGCCAAGTCCGGCGCCGACGCCATCATCGCCCACGTCGGCACCACCGTCGGTGGAAGCATCGGCGTGAAGAGCGCGGTCAAGAGCTGGGATTTCACCATCCAGCGCACCCAGGAAATCATCGATGCCGCCACCCGTGTCCGGAAGGACATCTTCTTCCTGTGTCATGGCGGCCCGATCAACACCCCCGCCGACGCCGACCGCGTCATGAAGGCCACCGACGCCGTCGGTTTCGTGGGAGCCACGAGTCTTGAACGGATGGGTGTGGAAGCCTCGCTCACCAACCTCACCCGGGAATTCAAGAGCCTGAAGGCGCCCGCGGCGAAGAAGTTCGCGAAGAAGAAATAGTCGGAGGCTGCGGCGGGAAGCACGGGGCGCTTCGTTGTTGATTCACGCGGCGAGTGGGTCCAACCCGCTTCCCTGCCGAGTCGTCCGAGGAGAGGAAGGATTCACAACAAAGGGACCAAGGGTGCGAAGATGGCCAATGCCCTCGCGACCGCTCCACCTTGATCCGCATCGCCCTTCGGATCCGCCTCTTCTTTGCACCCTTTGTCCCTTCGTTGTTCATTCACGCCGCGATAGGCTCGGGAGCGCGGAATTCATTCCGCATCTCAGTGCGAGTCCATGTGCGGACCAAAGTCCGCGCTCCCGGGGGGGTGCGGAATTCCGTCCGGGACTAAACATTGTCCTTCGCCATCGCCTTCCCTTTATCCTCCGTTCATGCCCCGTCGCCGCGCTCCGGTACGCTTCCCCCATGCCCCTGGTGGTTGGATCTTCCTGAGCCGAATGGTTGGCATCGGCCTTGTTCCGTTCCTCGCGATCTTCTCCGCCTTGGCTCAGCAGACTGACCCAGGCGCGCTGCGGGTGACACCGCTGGTCGCGCCCACGAATTCCCCCCCAGGTTTCACCCGCATGACGTCGCCCCTCACCGGCGTCGCCTTCACCAACGAACTCTCCGACCTGCTCGCCCTGAACAACCAGATCCTGGAGAACGGCGCCGGCGTGGCGCTGGGTGACGTCGACGGGGACGGGCGTTGCGACATCTACCTGTGCGGATCGGAGAACGACAACGCCCTGTTCCTCAACCAGGGCGGATGGAAATTCACCAACGTCACGGCGTCGGCCGGAGTCGCCTGCAAGGGACAGTTCTCGACCGGAGCGTTGTTTGCAGACGTGGATGGCGACGGCGACCTGGACCTGTTGGTCAGCGGATTGGGCGTGGGAACGCGGCTCTTCCTGAACGATGGCCGCGGGCATTTCACCGAGTCGAAGTCATCCGGCCTGCGCCGCAGTGGAGCGGCCACCTCGATGGCCATGGCCGATCTCGACGGCGACGGCGATCTCGATCTGTACGTGTGCCACTACCGGACCACGAGCATCCGTGGGGAAGATCGACCGCCCAGCATCTCGGCCAAGGTTGTCGATGGCCGGGCCGTGGTCACTCCGGCGGATCGGTTCTTTGGAATCCCGCGCGCCGATGGTTCGATTGAGATCGTGGAGAAGGGTGAAGCGGACCGGTTGTATTGGAACGACGGCAAGGGCCGGTTCACGCCGGCTTCCTGGACCCAGGGAACCTTCACCGATCAAGACGGCCGTGCGCTGGAGGCCGCGCCGGAGGATTGGGGATTGAGCGTATCCCTGCGCGACCTCGACGGAGACGGGGCGCCGGACATCTACGTCTGCAACGACTTCTTCCGCTCGCGCGACCGCCTGTGGTTGGGCGATGGCCGGGGCCGATTCCGGGCCGCATCTCCCGAGGTGATCCGTGGCTTCCCGCTGTCCTCCATGTCGATCGATGTCGCGGATGTGGACCGGGACGGACACGACGACTTCTTCGTGGCCGAGATGCTGGCCCGGGCCCAGGCAACCCGGCGGATCCAACGGGCCAACGCACCATCGCCCGGGGTCGTCCTTCCCATCACCGACCCCGCCTACCAGATCGAACACGCCCGCAACGTGCTTCAACGGGGGCGTGGCGACGGCACCTTCGCCGATGTCACCTGGCTCTCCGGTTTGGCGGCCACGGACTGGACGTGGAACGTGGCGTTTCTCGATGTGGACCTGGACGGTTGGGAAGATCTGCTGGTCGCCACCGGCAACGCCCACGACGTCCTCGACATGGACGCCCAGGCCAGGATCGACCGGGAAGCGGCGCGGGTCAGGATTCCCATCCTGGCGTTCTATCCGCCGCTGCTCCAACCCAACCTCGTCTTCAGGAACAACCGTGACCTCACCTTCACCGAAGCAGATGCCGAGTGGGGGTTCAACGGCCTGGGAATTTCCCAGGGCATGGCACTGGCCGACCTCGACGGCGATGGCGACCTCGATGTGGTGGTCAACAACCTGAACCAGGAAGCGTGGCTCTACCGCAACAACGCCTCCGCCAACCGCCTCACCGTCCAACTCCGCGGCACTCCACCCAACAGCGCCGGCATCGGAGCCCGCATCACCGTCTCCATCCCGGGCACCGCCGGCGTTGCCCCGGTCCAATCCCAGGCCATCGCCGCCGGAGGTCGCTACCTCTCGTCGGATCAAACCGTCCGGACCTTCGCGCTCGGCACCGCCACCAACGCCTCGATCCAGGTCCGCTGGCCCGACGGACGCATCAGCCACATCGATTCCGTACCCGCGAACCACCTCTGCGAAGTCATCGCACCCACTGCCGCCAATCCCCCGCCCGTCGCATCCACCCCGCCTTCGCCTTCGACCGCCTGGTTCACCAACGTCAGTGCCTTGCTGGCCCATACACACCGGCAAGCCCCGGCCCCCCAACCTCCCCTTCAATCCCTCCTCCCTGCCCGCCTCGACGCCGCCGGACCGGGCGTCGCGTGGATCGATTGGGATCAGGATGGTTGGGACGACATCGCCCTCGGCGCCTCAGCGGGAGGTCGCCTCGCCGTGTTCCGCAATGACGGTCGGGGCGGATTCGAACCCGTGCGCCATCCGAATCTCGACACTGCCCTGTCGAGCGGCGCATCGATGGTCCTGGGTGCCCGTTTCAACAGCGGATTCCACCTGCTCGCCACCGCCATCCCTGCGGCGGACCATTCTCCGCCCGCCCACTCCGTCCGCGCCATCCGGCCCGGCTCCGCGGACAGCGTTCCCGTCGCGCCCACCTCGCGCTCGGACCCGGGACCGATGGCGATGGCGGATGTCGACGGCGACGGTGACCTGGACCTGTTCATCGGAGGCCGGGTCATTCCCGGGCGTTGGCCGGAAGCGGCGTCTTCGCAGTTGTTGCTTCAAAAGGACGGGGCGTTTGAGCCGGCGAAATCCGAGGGGAAACCCTGGAGCCAACTCGGGATGATCCAGGGCGCCGTCTTTTCCGATCTCGATGACGACGGCGATACCGACCTGGCGCTGGCCTGTGAATGGGGTGCCATCCGCCTCCTCCGAAATGACCGGGGCCAGTTCACGGCATGGGATCCCACGGTGACCGTGGAAGGATCCGATGCATCCCAGCCCGGGGCGCGGCTGTCGAAATGGATCGGGCGTTGGACCGGCATTGTCGCCGGTGATTTCAATGGCGATGGAAGGCCCGATCTGGTGGTGGGCAACTGGGGACGCAACACCCGGGAAAGCGCCTCCGCCGGATACGAACTCTGGCACGGCGACTTCTCCGGTGGCGGCGGGGTCGAGATCCTCGAAACGATCCTCGATCCGGCGACCGACCGACGTTTCCCATGGCGGGCGCGGGATGAACTGTTGGATGCCTACCCGTGGATTCCGGAGCGGTTCGCAAGCTACCGCGCCTTCGCCGCCACCGATGTCGACCAGTTCCTCTCCGGACGCGACGTCCGCCCCAGCCGCATTCCCCTGGTCATCGGCGATTCGGTCGTACTGCTGTCGCGACCCGATGGGTTCGCGCTCCGATCCCTGCCGATGGACGCGCAGTTGGCGCCGGTGTTTGGCTTGGCCGTGGCCGATTTCGACGGGGACGGAAATGAGGATCTCTTCCTGGCCCAGAACTTCTTCGGCACCGAACCGGAGACCTCGCGTCTTGATGCCGGCCGCGGACTGGTCCTGGCCGGGGATGGACTCGGCGGGTTCCGCGCTGTATCCGCGCGGGAAAGCGGGGTGAAGGTGGCGGGCGAACAACGTGGGGTTGCCGTGGCCGACTTCGATCAGGACGGACGGCCCGACGTGTTGCTGGGCCAGAACAATGGCCCGACCCAACTGTTCCGGAATGGGTCAGGTCGGCCCGGCCTCCGGATCCGGTTGCTCGGACCGGCAGGCAATCCAGAGGCGGTGGGTGCGCGGCTACGTTTGAGGTCGGAGACCGGGTTGGGTCCTGCCCGTGAGATCCGCGCCGGCTCCGGATTCCTGTCCCAGGACAGTTCCATCACGGTCCTGGCTACCCCCGTTCCGGCAACCCCGCTCGTGATCCGTTGGCCCGGCGGCAGGGTTCAGGAAGTGCCCATTCCTCCCGGTGCCACCACGCTCGAGGTCAGGCACCCGACCGAATGACCGGATCCGGGCCTCCCCCGG
>CAZDYB010000131.1:0-4491 GCA_964509045.1 uncultured Akkermansia sp. | reverse complement strand
CACCACGCTCGAGGTCAGGCACCCGACCGAATGACCGGATCCGGGCCTCCCCCGGCAGCGCATGACTCATTCCGCATCCGACTCCCTTCCATAGAGCGCGGAATTCATTCCGCATCGAAAGCGTTCCTCCCCCTGCGGACCGGGATCGCCGCGCTTCCAGGAACACATTTGACAATCAATCAACCGCCACACCGGGTTTCAGGTTGATTCTTGGGAAACATCGCCATACGACAGGAGCGTACCCCCGAAAGCGTTTCATCCGACCCCCATCCGCCTTGGATGGATGCGGATGCAGAGTCGGGGTGAATCACGTCAAACCCCCATGAAACAAACATCCCACCTGGCTCGGTTGCTGGCCTTGGCGGCGCTCGCCTGGGCCAGTTCAGCCCGCGCCGAGATCGTCAATGTCGCAGGCCAAGGCATCCCCTACGCGGATCGGGCGCTCTACGGCAACAACTCGATATTCTGGCTCATCGACCAGGACCGGAGCCGTGTTCTCCATGCCGACACCGAGGACAGCCCTGCCCTCAGCTATGCGGTGGACCTGCGCAAGAGCCACCTGATCACCCACCTCCGGATCTTTCCGCGGCAGGATGCCTGTTGCCCGGATCGGTTCAGCAATGTCCGGGTCTCCATCCATGCGGACGCCGGGGGATCCCCTGGCCCCGAGCTCTGGGGACAGACGTTGTTTGGCGACGGCAGCAACCCGGGCTCGGGTCCGGGAGTCGTTGTTGAAGTCACCCTTCCCGCGCCGCAGCAGGGGCAATGGGTCAAACTGGAAGCCCTCGACAACCCGCCCAAGGACTACGCCCTCCAGTTGACCGAACTCGAAGTCTACGCCGACGTGCCCGCGTCGGAGGTCAACCGGGCCGTGGGCAAGATCGCCACCGCCAACCAGCCTCTCTTCGGCGCCCTGAACGCCCAGGCGTTGATCGACGGCAGCCGCGCCACGCCGGTTCACGGAGTCCAGTCTCCCCAACCCGGTTTCGCGTACACCATCAACCTCGGTTCCCTCGTGAACCTGAACCGGATCGTCCTTTGGCCACGCCAGGACGCCTGCTGCCCGGATCGCCTCAGCAATTTCCGTGTGAGCGTCCTTTCCGACAACAATGGCGAGCCCGGCGCTGTCGTCTGGAAAACCGATCAGTTCACCGACGGCAGCTATCCTCCCACTGAACCCGGCACCCACGTCATCCTCACCCCCGATCTCGACCCCTCCGGGACGTTTCGCGGTCAGTGGATCCGCATTGAGTTGCTCGAAGGAGCCGGCTTCTTCGAGTACCCGCTGCAATTGAGCGAGGTGGAAGCCTTCGGTGAGTCCGAGGGCGGCGTGAACCTCCTCATCAGCCAGCCTCCCCAACCGGCTTCGACCGGCGTTGGCCGGACCGTCAGTTTCGGCGTCACCGCCACCGCGGTGAACGGTGACAACGCCCAACTCGGGTACCAATGGCTCAAGAACGGCGAGATCATCGACGGCGCCACCGAGGCCACCTATACCACGCCCCCCATCCTCGTCGCCGATGACAAGGCGCTCTTCAGCGTCCGGATCTCCCATCCCGGCGTGCCCGCCATCACCAGCGATGCCGCACAACTCCGGGTCAACCTCGCCTTCCAGGCCGATGCCTCCTTCAACCGCCCGCTGTGGCCCAATGGCGCATGGAGCGCCAGCATGCTGGTGGACGGCAACCGGGGGGTGGCCATCCACGGCGACGCAACCATCGATCCTGGTGCCGAGTTCACCATCAACCTCGGCACGGGAGTCAACTTCGAGGAAATCGCCATCTATCCCCGTCAGGATGGCTGCTGCCCTGACCGCTTCAGAAACATCCGCATCTCCCTCCACCCGGACAACAGTGGAGCCCCCGGACCCGCCAACTGGGAAGCCGACCTCTTCACGGACGGCACCGATGCCGGCTCCGGCCCCGGGGTGGTCGTCCGTATCGTTGGCAGCCTCGACACCAATCCAGCCCACAAGTTCGAGGGGCAATGGATCAGGATCCTCAACCTCGAAGATCCAGTTACGCCCTACGCCATGCAGGTCGCCGAGATCGAGGCCTTCGGGGCCTTCACCCTCGGCGATCCCGTGCTGAGCATCTTCACCGAGCCCGCCGACTTCGCGACGGTTCCCGGTCGCGTCGCCCGGTTCTCCGTCGAAGGTCGGGTCGTCAACGGCAACCCTGCCAACATCACCTATCAATGGCAGAAGAACGGAGTGGATATCCCGGGCGCCACCGAAGGCACCTACACCACGCCCCCGCTGACCGCCTCCGATGACGGCGCACTCTACCGGGCCATCCTGTCGTATCCCGGTGTCGCCAATGTCCCCTCCCGTGCCGCCAAGGGTTTCTTCGATGGCAACTACGCCAAGAACCAGCCGGCCTTCTCCAACCGACCCCTGTGGGCTCCCGGAAACTGGAACGTCGGCATGCTCGTCGATGGCGACCGAAACGTCGCCATCCACGCCGATACCGCTCCCGCGACCGGCATGTCCTATGAGATCAATCTCGGGGTCGAAGTGGATGTCACCCGCATCGACATCTATCCGCGCCAGAGCGCATGTTGCCCCGAACGGTTTGCCGACGTCCGGGTCTCGCTGCATGACGACAACGATGGCGCGCCAGGCGACCAGAACTGGCACGTCGACCTGTTCACCGACGGCTCCAACGCCGGTTCCGGTCCGGGTGTCGTGGTCCAGATCGACGCCGCCATGGGCACCGGAACGTTCAAGGGCAGCTGGGTACGGATCCTCGCCCTCACCGATCCCCTCATCGACTACGCCATGCAGCTCGCCGAAGTCGAGGTGTTCGGTACCGCCCAGGCCGTCGTCACACCCACCCTCGGCATCGGACGCGCCCCGGATGGTTCCATCTCCATCACCTACTCAGGCGGAGCACTCGAATCCGCCCCGGCCTTGACCGGCCCATGGAATCCGGTGACCGGTGCCACCAGTCCGTTTGTCGTGGCGCCCACCGCCGACAGCCTGTTGTACCGCGTCCGCCAATAGGCCCACGCCAGAACGTTTCCCACGCTCAGCCGTCGGATGTTTCCACGCATCCGACGGCTGTTTGCTTTCCACCCGCAACGCGGGTGAACTCCGTGGGTCCGACAAACTCCATTCTCCGGATGACTCCGTTTCCCTCCGCCCTGTCCCGAATGATCGGGCTCCTGGCCACCTTGCTGGCCTGGCACCTGGTCCCGGCACAGGATGTTTCCCCAAACCTGGCCCTGAACCAGCCCGCCACCGCGTCCTCCGCCACCTGGCCCGGGTTCCCCGCCTCCTTCATCAACGACGGCAGCACCACCACCTTCTCCCATCCCCTCGCCGCCACCGGGACCAGCGGCTTCCATTTCCAGATCGACCTCGGACGGGTCTATCGACTCGACCGGATCGTCCTGCGCAATCGCGAGGACGGTTGCTGTCCGGAACGTCTCAGCCAGTTCGGGATCGAACTGTACGCCGATGCCGAAGGCGAACCCGGCACACTCAACTGGAGCAGCACCATCCGCCCCGACGGCTCCCATTCCGGAGTCGGCGGCTCCGATGTCATCACCGCCGCCAACCATCCGACCGGTACCTTTGCCGGCCGATTCGTCCGCGTCGTCAACCGGAGTGGCGCCGCCTACAATCCCCAACTCTCCGAGATCGAGGTCTACGGCGGACTCACCCCCGTCATCCGCACCTTCACCGCCGAACCCGATGTCGTCGCACCAGGCGAACCCGTCACCCTGCGCTGGAATGTGGAACGGGCCATGAACGTGACCCTGCTCCCCGTTCCCAGCCCACTCCCAACCACCAACGGCTTCCTCATCGTCCACCCCACCTCCACCACCACCTACATCCTCACCGCCACCAACGAGGCCGGAACCACCCAGGCCCAGGTCAACGTCGGCGTCGGTGTCACCCTCCTTCCACCCCGGATCACCGAGTTCGTCGCCGACAACGTCGACGGTCTCGACGATGAGGACGGTGATTCCTCCGATTGGATCGAACTCGAAAACCCGAACCCGTACTCCCTCGATCTCGGTGGCTTTCACCTCACGGACGCCGCATCGAATCGGACCAAATGGCGGTTTCCCTCCGTGCGGATCCCACCCGGTGGTTTCCTGGTCGTCTTCGCCTCAGGCAAGGATCGCAGCGATCCCGCAGGTTTCCTCCACACCAACTTCCGCCTCGCCGCCGACGGCGAATACCTTGCCCTGGTGGATCGCGACGGGCTCACGGTCCTGGATCAATTTCCTCCAACCCATCCGAACCCGCGGACCTTCCCGCCATTGGGCGTCAACATCAGCCACGGCTACGGTTCCGCGGGCAACCTCGGCTTCATGCGTCCGCCAACCCCCGGCACAACCAACGGACCCGCCTACGCCGGCATCGTCGCCGATCCCGTCCCGAGCCACTCGCACGGCCTCTCGGATCAACCGTTCAATCTCACCCTGCTGACCTCCACGCCCGGAGCCGTGATCCGATACACCACCAACACCACCCTCCCA
>CAZDYB010000130.1:0-10077 GCA_964509045.1 uncultured Akkermansia sp. | reverse complement strand
CGGTGACCTCGGCATTCTGGGTGTCACGCGCCACGATTTCGACCGTGTTGGTCGATCCCGCAGGCAGGATGTTGGCCAGGTCACGATAGCTGATCGTGGTGAGTGCACCCTCCTTGCTGGAGGTCACTTTGGAGGAATCCAGCAGCGCGCCGTTCAGCCGAAGCGTGACCGATCCCGGGTTGAGGACCGATGCACCGGAATCCTCAAAACCAAGATCGAACCCGATCGGGTTTGAAGCGAGCGCACCGACGACCACCTTGTCAGAGGGAATCGTGGTCAGGACGATGTTGTCGATGTGATGGGCTTCCCAGGCGCCACCGGTACGGGCGCCGAGAACGATGCGGCCCGAGCTGGGGGCGAAACTGACGGGCAGACCACCGGCGGGGGTCAGTTCGGCACCCTTCCAGCTCAGCTTGACCTTCAGGTCTTCCGTGAGTTCAGCGACGAACTTCTCCCACCGCAGGTTCTTCAACCACAGGTTGAAAATCTCCGGACCGACCTCCTCAAGGGTGGGCTGGGCAATGCCGACATCGGCGGCATCCACCGTGCCGTCCTGATTGAGATCTTCGTCGGTGGTCAATGCACCCGTCTGCATGGACGCCGGATAATTGACATCCGACGCAGCCAGGTTGCGATAGGGCACCGGATCATAGGTTCCACCAGGGAAGGTGTTGCCCGGACGGAGGGGTACGGGGAACTGGGTGATCAATGCGCCGTCCACGCGGACGGAAATGCCCACCACGTCGGTGATTCCACCCGTGTGGGCGGTGGACTGCCAGGTATCAAACCCGATGCCAAGACCGGTGCGGGATCCTTCCTCAGGGAGGGAACCGGAGCCGTCGCCGTCGCCGGCGTAGTTCACGTAGGTCGGGTCAATGCCAGATTCACCATTGGCGATGATTGGATCACCGGAGCGGACGTAGTTGATGGAGAAGCCGTCAGCCGGATTCGCCGTACCGCCACCGATCCGGAGATCGGCCTCGAACTTGAACGCCTTGACAACGAGACCGTTGTCCAGATCGCGGAACACCAGCGTCGTCTGTTGTCCGCCGCGCGAGTCATTGATCGCCAGATAACCGTCATTGGCGGCCCCGGAGGCACCACCGGAGGCGCGCCAACTGGAGGCGTTGTTGCCCGTCTCGGCATACAAGGGTGGGGTCGTCGCCGCCGGATCGGTGTTGAAGTTGACCGTTGTTACACCAGCCAAGGCTGATGTCGCGCTGACGCCTGCTGCCGCGAGGGTCAGCATCCGCCACCACTGCAATTTTTTTTGTTGTCGCATAGGTACTCATCCCAGGCTGCTGAAGCCGCGCCGCCAACACTCAGGGCACACCCGTGCCCTTGTGGTTGGAAGCTCCGCGAAGAGACACAACGCCGCTTCAGAAGCTAGATAGTGGGAGGCGGGGACACGCTGCCGGGACCCTCCCGGACGGTCAACCAAATTGTCGGGAACAGCACGTCGGTGTGACGTTCCGGTAGCTCTTCGGGGTGAAAGGTTTCAGATCACGACCGATTGACCTGGGTCCATGCGCGACCAGATCGGGGTACCGGCCGTCAGGCGATGCCGGGATCCGCCCTTCTGACACCAGGGCCTGCTCCCGGTCACTCCACCCTTTCTCCTGCCGCTCAGCGATGCTGCGGATTCTTCCACTCCCGGCCGTCCCGGGTCAGCAGATCGTCCGACGCCGACGGCCCCCACGTGCCCGCCCCATAAAACTCCCGGTTGGTCAGGTTCTTGCCGACCCACGCATTGCGGATGGCATCCACGATCCCCCAGGCGGTCTCCACCTCGTCACGACGGATGAACAGGGTGGCGTCGCCAGCCATGGCCTCCAGCAGCAGGCGTTCATAGGCTTCCGGCGTGTAGGCGCCGAACTCGGTGTCGTACGAGAAATGCATCCGCACCGGCCGCAACTCGGTGGCACCTCCCGGAACCTTGCCGTTGAACCGCAACGTCATCCCTTCATTCGGCTGCAAACGGAGCGTCAGGGAATTGGCGTCCAGCCGGGAACCCGCAGCGGCGTTGAACAGGATGCTGGGAGCCGGCTTGAACTGGATCCGCACTTCGGACGCGCTCAACGGCAGGTTCTTGCCCGTCCGCAGGTAGAACGGCACCCCGGACCAACGCCAGTTGTCGATCAAGAGACGCATCGCCACGAAGGTCTCCACGCTGGAACTCGGCTTCACCTTGGGCTCGGATCGATAGGCCGGCCGGGCTTCTCCCTCGACTTCACCCGCAAAGTATTGCCCCCGAACCACGTTCTTCATGACCTCCGCCGGAGTCATGGGCCGGATCGACTTGAGCAGCTTGACCTTTTCGTCCCGGACATTCTCCGCCTCGAGGGACACCGGCGGTTCCATGCCGATCAATGCAACCACTTGCAGCACGTGGTTCTGCACCATGTCCCGCATGGCTCCAGCCTCTTCATAATAACCTCCCCGGGAACCCACCCCGAGCTTCTCGGCGACGGTGATCTGGACGTGATCGATGCATTCCCGGTTCCAGAGGCGCTCGAAGATGGCGTTGCTGAAACGGAAGGTGAGGATGTTCTGGACCGTCTCCTTCCCCAGGTAGTGATCGATGCGGAAGATCTGTTTTTCGTGGGCGAACCGGGTGAGTTCGCTGTTGAGGTGCTGGGCGCTGGCGCTGTCATGCCCAAAGGGCTTCTCGACGACCACCCGTTCCGGGGTGGACCCACCCTCCGCCTTGCGCAAGAGGCCCACCGCACTGAGGTGACCGGACACCTCGGCGAACTGGCTGGGGCTGGTCGCCAGGTAGAAAAGCAGGTTGGTGCGCAGTCGTTCATCCGGGAATCCATCCACCAACGCCTTCAATGCCGCATACCCCGCCCCGTCCGAGATGTCCGCCTGGCAATAGTGGATGTTCGAAGCAAACTCGGCCCACACGGAATCCTGGACGGGCTGGGTACGGGAAAACTTGCCGAGGGCCTCCCGCAGCTCGCCCCGCCACGATTCATCCGTCTTGTCGCGCCGGGCGAACCCGATGATCCGGAACGGCGTCGGCATCAGCTTTTCCAGGGCCAGATGATAAAGGGCCGGGATGAGCTTCCGGGAGGTCAGGTCGCCGGACGCACCAAAGATCACCACGGTGCACGGCTCCACCGGGCGCCGGGCCTGGTCGAGGCGGGAGGCTAGAAGTTCGTCAAGCTGCTGCACTTCGTTCATAAACGCAGGCGCAGGATGCTGCCCCTCCGGGGTAGCGGCAACCGGCATTCAGCAGTCCCTCCCGCGCCCGCGTTGCCCCGATCCGGATCCGGACGATACCTTCCCTCCATGCCGCGAGAATTTTCGATGGAGCCGGACCAGGACAGCCCGCCCGGGGCTGCCATTGACTTCGCCCGCGAACTCAATCCCCAGCAGCTCGCCGCCGTCACCGCCCCCGACGGTCCCTCCCTCGTTCTCGCCGGCGCCGGTTCCGGCAAGACCCGCACCCTCACCTACCGCGTCGCCTGGCTCCTGCAGGAACAGGGCATCCGACCCGAACAGATCCTCCTGCTCACCTTCACCAACAAGGCGGCGCGCGAAATGATGGATCGCGTCGCCCAACTCCTGGGCGGTCACCTTCCCCCCGTCTGGGGCGGCACCTTCCACTCCATCGGCCTCCGCATCCTCCGTCAGTTCTCCGACCGCATCGGGTACCGCCCCAACTTCGCCATTGCCGACCGGGATGACATCAAGGAACTGCTCGCCGCATGCATCGCGGAGGCCGGAATCGACACCCGTCAGGCGCGCTTCCCCAAGCCGGATGTCCTCGCGGAAATCTATTCGATGCAGGCCAACACCGGCCGCACCCTTCATCACATCCTCGCCCACGAACACCCCGGATTCGACGCCATCGCCGACGAAATCGCCGCCCTGCACCCGGTATTCACCGACCGCAAACGTCAGGCGGGCGTCATGGATTTCGACGACCTGTTGCTGCTCTGGCGACGTCTCCTGGAGCAGCACAATGACGTGCGGGAATACTTCCAGCGCCGCTTCCATTGGGTGCTGGTGGACGAATACCAGGACACCAATCACCTCCAGTCGGCCATCATCGACCTCATGTCCGGGCTCCACCGCAACCTCACCGTGGTGGGGGATGACGCCCAAAGCATCTATTCGTGGAGGGGCGCCGACTTCTCCCACATCCTCGGTTTCCCCGACCGCCACCCGGAGGCGCAGGTATTCCGCATCGAGACCAATTACCGGTCCTCCCCCGAGATCCTCGCCGTGGCCAATGCCGCCATCGCGGCCAACCAACGGCAGTTCAAGAAGAAGCTCCGCGCCGCCCAGCCGACCGGACCCAAACCCGCCCGGATCACCTGCTCCAACGGTTCGGAACAGGCGGCATTCATCGTCCTACGCACCTGCCAGATCCGGGATGCGGGCATCCCCCTCAGCCGCGTCTGCGTCCTTTACCGCTCCCATTTCCACGCCCTCGAAATCCAGATGGAACTGACCCGAAGCGGCATCCCCTTCCTCATCACCAGCGGCATCCGATTCTTCGAGCAGGCCCACATCAAGGACATCGCCGCCCATCTCCGCTTCATCACCCAACCCTCCGATGAACTCTCCTTCAAACGCCTGGTCCGGATGCTTCCCGGAATCGGTGCCAAAGGTTCGGACAAGCTCTGGTCCCTCTTCTCGGCCATCATCGGTCCGCGCCTCGCCGAACTTCCCCCGCCTGCACCCATGGGTTTTTCCGACAACGACGGCGCCCTCGCCGCCCCGCCGGACGAACCCCAGCCCGCCGATCTCCTCCCGGCCGCGCTGGCGGCTCTGACCCGTTCCATTCCACAGCGCGCTGCCGCCGCCTGGGCCTCACTCGCGGCCACCCTGGTCCAGGTCGCCCGACCCGACTGGCGCGACCTCCCCGGCCGATCCATCCGTCACCTCCTGGAGCACGGCTACAAGGATCATCTGGAAGCCAACTATGAGAATCCCCGGAGCCGGATGGATGACCTCACCCAGCTGGCCGCCTATGCCGACCAGTTCTCTTCCACCACCGAACTCCTCAGCCAACTCGCCCTCCAATCCCAGTTGGAAGCCGATGCCGCCGCCAACACCGCCGGAGTCGATGATGGCGACCGGCTACGCCTCTCGACCGTGCATCAGGCCAAGGGACTCGAGTTCCACACCGTCTTCGTGATCATGCTCTGCGAAGGAATGTTTCCCACCCACCGTTCCCTGGAGGATCCAGATGCCATGGAAGAGGAACGCCGGCTCTTCTATGTCGCCGTCACACGGGCCGAACGGGAACTTTACCTCACACGCCCCTTGCTCCGGGTCGTCCAGGGATTCGAATCCGTGCAACCTGCCAGCCGGTTTCTGGGCGAAATACCCTCGACCCTGCTGGAAGAATGGAACCTGAACTACGGTCGGGGCCGCATTCCATCCCGCCCGGCCCCGCTGCCTTCGCGCACCCCAGACGTTCCCGCTGCAAACCCCGATTCCGATCATCCCGATTACGAAGCCGGTGAACCCGAACCGTTCTAGACCTCCTCTCCTCTCCTTTCCTCCATCCCATCCCATGTCCTTCCGCATCGGTTCGGTCCATTATCTCAATGCCCTGCCCCTCACCCACGGTCTCGGTACCGATCTCGTCCGTCTCCCCCCATCCCGTCTCGCCACCGAACTCCACGCCGGTCGCCTCGACGCCGCCCTGCTCTCCGTCACCGAAGCCCTCTTCCACCCCACCCACGAGATCCTCGATGGCATCGGCATCCTCTCCCGTGGCCCCGTCTACAGCGTCGGCCTCGCCCACCGACAACCCCTCGACCAGATCCAGCGCGTCCATCTCGATCCCGCCTCCTGCACCTCGGTCAATCTGCTGCGCGTGATGCTCCATCAGCGCGGCTGGAATCCGTCCTTCGAACCCCTCCGCACCTATGCCGAGGCTGCGTCACTCGACAACGTCCTGCTCATCGGCAACCCGGCCATCGACTTCCGCCGGGAACATCCGGACCGCCCCTGGTGGGATCTCGGTGAAGCCTGGCACCTGTCCGAGCATCTCCCCTTCACCTACGCCGTGTGGGTGCTCCGGCAGGGATCCGATCCCGCCCTCCGCCAGTTGCTCCAGCAATCCGCCGCCCGCGGAGCCGTCGAACTCCCCGGCATCATCCGGGAATCCACCGAGTACGATGCCCCCTTCCGAACCGCTTATCTCGGCGGGCATGTCCAATACGATCTCGATGCCGCCGCCCGCGAAGGCATCCGACGCTTCGCCAACCGGTTGCGCGGGGTGACGGATCGGGAGGTCTACGATCCCCGGTTCGTGGGCTGACGGATAGACCGATAAAAAGGGGCAAAAAAGAAGGCCGCACCCACTCAGGTGCGGCCTTGGGTGATGAGGTCTTATACGCCTTCACCCAGACGCTCAGATCGGCGGTGAAGCCAACTGGAGACTGCGTGCCCGCACTTCACCGCCCAGCAAGACCTCTCTGCCAACCCTTGGCGGACACGCTCCAACCAACACTCATTCCGACCCACACGCCCACGATCTGTTCAATCGGATTTCATATCGACTCCAGGAATCTCACACCCCGGGGATGTCCGTGAAGATCCGGGTCGCACTGCGCTCCCTCAACACCCGACCCAACGGCGTCTCCACCGCACCCGGCCCGGGCGACATCGATTGCTCCAACGCCTCCTGTTTGCCCGCGCCCGAAGCCAACACCCAGACTTCCCGCGCCGCAGCAATCGCCCGGTAGGTGAGGGACACCCGCTTCGGCGGCGGCTTGGGCCCGGTGGTTCCCACATAAACGCACTCACTCTCCGTCACCGACGACGCCGCCCCAGGAAACAGGGACGCCACATGCGCATCCTCACCCATCCCCAGGAACACCAGGTCCAGCACCGGCATGGTATCGCCAAACACTCCCATCACCCGCCGGATCTCCTGCTCCGCCAATGCCGCTGCCGCGCCCGGATCCAGCTCACCCAGCACCCGATGGATCCGCGACTCCGGTACGCCGGCCGGTTCGAGCAATGTCTCCCACGCCAACCGGAAATTGCTCTCCGCATCCTCCGTCGGCACACACCGTTCATCCCCCCAGAAGAAATCCACCCCCTCCAACGACAGGCCGCGCACCCGGGCCCGATCCGCCGCCGTGGCCAGGAATCGCCGGGTGATCCGGCCACCGGCCAGGGCCACGCGATACGCCGAGCCGGTGCGTTCAGCGTTGGCGATCTGGTCCAGCCACAAATCCGCCACGTGGGTGGCGAGGGCAACATCATCGGGAAGGCGAGTCAGAGAGCAGCCAATCATCAGGCGGTGGACGGTACGGATCGGGCGAAGGAATTGCCCGCCTGAAAATCAGCCTTGTCATGCAGGGAACGACTGATAGCGTCCACGTTCCTTTTCGGCACATGAAGGCAGACATTCATCCACGTTACCTGCAGTCCGAGATCCGCTGCGCCTGTGGCAACGTGATCCAGACCCGTTCCACCAAGCCACAGCTGCTCATCGGCATCTGCAACGCCTGCCACCCGTTCTATACGGGCCAGCAGAAGTTCGTCGATACCGCCGGCCGCGTGGACAAGTTCCAACAACGCCTCGCCAAGACCCAGGCCGCCCAGGCCGCCCAAGCCGAGGCCGTTTCCAAGAAGAAGAAGAAGTAGCCGTCCTCCCTCCAACCCGCCCGCCGGCTCCCATCCCTTACCGGGAGGCCCGCGGGCGGGTTTGTTTTTCCCACATCGCCCCGCCGCCTTCATGGATCTCATCCCGTTCATCGAGAAGTTCCGGCGCCGCTTTGATGAGGTCGAAGCCCAGTTGTCCGCCCCGGACGCCTTCGCCAACCCCCAGCGCGGCCAGGAACTCACCCGCGAACATTCCCGCCTGCGCGCCCTGGTCACCGATGGCGAAGCCTGGATCCGTACCGGCACCGAGATCACCGCCAATCGCGAACTCCTCGCCAGCGAACCCCCCGGTTCCGAACTCGCCCAGATGGCCGCCGAGGAACTCCCCACCCTCGAATCCCGCCAACACCAACTGACCCTCCGCCTCCTCGACGGCATCGCCCCTCCCAGTCCCACCGACTCCCGGAACTCCGTGGTCGAGATCCGCGCCGCCGCCGGCGGTGCCGAGGCAGCCCTGTTCGCCGCCGACCTGTGCCGGATGTACACACGCTACGCGGAAAACCAGGGTTGGAAGGTCGAAACCCTCGACGCCAGCACCTCCGACCTCGGCGGACTCAAGGACGTCGTCATGCTGGTGTCCGGTCAGGACGTCTTCAAACGCCTCAAACACGAGTCCGGCGTCCATCGCGTCCAACGCGTCCCCGCCACCGAGGCCCAGGGTCGCATCCATACCTCCACCGCCACCGTCGCCGTCCTCCCCGAAGCCCAGGAGGTCGATGTCGAAATCCGCCCCGAAGACCTGGAAATCGGCGTCTGCCGCGCCGGCGGCCATGGCGGTCAGGGCGTCAATACCACCGACTCCGCTGTCCGCATCGTCCACAAACCCTCCGGCCTCGAAGTCCGTTGCCAGGACGAACGTTCCCAGCACAAGAACAAGGCCAAGGCCATGATGGTCCTCCGTTCCCGTCTCCTCGAACGCAAGATGGCCGAGGAAGCCGAAAAGATGGCCAGCGAACGCCGCGGCCAGGTCGGTTCCGGCGACCGCTCCGAAAAGATCCGCACCTACAACTTCCCCCAGAACCGCGTCACCGATCACCGGATCGAAGTCACCCTCTACAACCTCTCCCACTTCATCGAAGGCGATCTCGATCCCCTCCTCGATCCCCTCATCGGTGCCGAAATCCTGGAACGTCTCGCCCGCGTTCAAAAATGATCCTCTCCCCCCTTTCCCATGCCCAATCCCATCCCCGAAAGCCCCGCATCCCAAGGCTCCTCCTCCATCAGCGGACTGAAGTCCGCGCTCCCAGGCGATTTCATCCCCGCCGGCCTCGTCTTCGATTGCGATGGCACCCTCGCCGACACCATGCCCCTCCACTGGCGCGCCTGGTGTCTCCTCGCCGAACGGCATCGCCTGCACTTCCCTGAAACCCGTTTCTATTCCCTCGGCGGTGTCCCCACCCGCGACATCGTCCGGATGCTCGCCCACGAACAGGATCGGCCCGAATTGGATCCCCTCGTCCTCGCCCGTGAAAAGGAGGAGTTGTACCTCCAGTTCGCTCCCGAGGTCGGCCCCATCGAGGAAGTCGTCTCCATCGCCCGCGAACACCGCGGTCGCATCCCCATGGCCGTCGCTTCCGGTGGATCCCGCCACGCCATCGGGCATGTCCTCGAAAAACTGCGCATCCGCGACTGGTTCGATGCCGTCGTGACCAACGAGGATGTCACCCGTCAGAAGCCCGCACCCGACATCTTCCTCGAAGCCGCCCGACGCATCCGGATCGAACCCACCCGCTGTCGCGGATTCGAAGACACCGATCTGGGCATGGAAGCCATCCGCGCCGCCGGAATGGATGCCGTCGACATCCGCTTCATGCGCACCGGACTCCCCGCCGCCGCCCTCGGGAACAGCCAGACCCGATAGCAGTCCCGTTCGACCCCCAACTTCACCCGGTCAAACCATCGACCGGATCCGGAGTTCTTCCCCCGACGGCATCTTCACCGGGTCGCCGACCCGACGCCCCATGAGTTGCTGACCCAAGGGTGATTGCGGGGTGATGACGGTGATCTCCGTCCCGTCCAACTCCACTTCGGTGCCACCGGCCCGGGGCCCGACGAAGTACCAGAAGGCATCCCTCCGCCCCTTCAACTCCACCAAGGCCCCGACATCAATCGCCCGCTCCGGTGCCAGCGGTTCGGTGGACAGGGCCCGGAACTGGTTCACCGCCTGCTCCACTTCAACCGCCTGCCGGGCCTGTCCCCGCGCCAGGTATGAGGCTTCCAGGCCGCGGGTGTCATACTTGTTCTCGGCCTTGCTCTGCTCATCCGTCGCCTCGGCCGCCGCCGTCCGCGCCGCGCGCAGGTACAAATCCAGTTCCTCCGCCAACCGGGCCACGATCCGTTCCAACACCAACGCCTTGTTCAACACAGCGCCCCCCAGCAGACCCGATCCCCCACCCCCGAAGCAAACCAGCGCTGATCCTTATGTCCCATCAGTCC
>CAZDYB010000129.1:0-10097 GCA_964509045.1 uncultured Akkermansia sp. | reverse complement strand
TTCCCGATGTCCTCTTTCTGGATGTGGAAGGCAGTGAACTGGGCGCGATCCGGGGAGGGCTTCAGACCCTCGAGCATCACCCCAGCTGCTTCATCGAGGTGCACGTGAACCACGGCCTGGAACGGATGGGAGGTTCCGCTGAGGAACTGATCCGACTCCTGCAATCCTTCGGCTACCAGATCCACGTCTTCGTGGAGAACTCCCCGGTCATCCTGCCGCTCGCCCAATGCCCGCCTTCCGTCCTTCAGGACCGCTTCTTCCTCCTCGCTACCTGGGATCCACCCGTACCACCACCCGCGCATACCGGGTCAACGGCGGCTCCCCCGCATCCGTGACCGATGCAATCAAGTGGAAGTCGACGGCTTCCCGAACTGATGGCGCGGTCCAGGTCACGTTGGCGGTGGATGCATCCGTCCACGCCGGGGGTTCCCCGCCGGTTCCCGCCTCGGCATACGATTCCCATCTGAATCCAAGCACCTGACCGTCCGGATCCGTCGATCCCGCCACGGACAGGATCACCGACTGACCGGGCCGGACGGTCCGAAGCATAGGTCCATCCAACCGCACCACCGGAGGATGATTCGCCTCCTTCACCGCCCGGACACACCAGTCGAGTCGCGCCCGGAAATCGTTTTGGATCGCTTCCGCCCAACGGACCAGCGTCTGGTCCCGATGCGCGACGCCGTTCCACCGGTCGACGGCAGATGCCCAGTAGTACGGTCGCCCCGCCGCATCGGTCCGCGGCGCCAATCGCCCTCCCCAACCGCCCTGCGTCGGATCTGACGGGTCCCCAAGCCCGGTGGGAATCCAATGGATGAAGCTCAGGGAATCGCCCTCCTTCCATTTCGGCCCGGTATTGGTCGGGTACAACGCTCCCAACGGCCCGTGCCCGTTGAGCAGATCCCGCGCGGGATTGAATCCACCGGCCGGCGACACGATGCGACTGAACTGATGATACCAACGGCGTCCGTCGATCTCGGGTCGCCACGTGTCCACCCACAGGGCGAACGGCGGCTGGATCCCGTAAGTATGCGGTCCAAAGGCATCGGAAGAACTCAGCCGGATCCGGCCCTTGAACCGCGCATAACCCTCCGGGCCGCGTTCCCTCAACACCCGATCCAGGACCCGCCTCAGGTTGTTGGTCGCACTGCCCCGGTCACTGCCCCAGTCGGAATACCACAACGGTCGCGGATCCTCGGAATCCACCGCAGCAATGATCCGCCTCACGCCGGCGTCGGAGGTCTCCGTGCCATCCACGGTCACCGCGAGGAGCCGATCGACGGCCGGGTAGCGCGGATCGTGTTGGACGAGGTTGGGATGGCATTGTCCGTAGGCATCGACCAGTCGCCGGACAATTCCGATGCCGGTCCGCTCGGGGTTCCGATTCTCGCCGTCACGGGCCACAGGACGGTTGGCGATGATCCCTTCGACATCCCACTCATTCGCATAAAGGAGGAATCGGACCATCGATTGCTCGTCATCGGGATCCCCACCGGCATCGGTCTCGACCAGCACGCGAAGTCGTCCGGGATCAGCCTGGGCGGCTGTGATGGTGCGGGGAAGGATTGCGAAGCTGAGCGAGACCAGGAGCAGGAACGGGATCGGGGATCTCATGGGGTCGACGGTGCCTTGGGAATGCGCCCGGCGATGAGGGTAAGGACGGCGGGCAGGAAGGTGAGACCGGCGATCATGCAGGTGGCGGTGCCGACGGCCATGACCCAACCGAGGCTTTGGATGCCCTGATGCTCTCCGGTGATGAGGCTGCCGAATCCGGAGATGGTGGTGAGACCGGAGAGGAGGACAGCCTTGCCGGTGCTCTTGGCGAGGATGGCGGGTTTCCGTTCCTCGGCGAAGCGGTTGAGGATGTGGATGCCATTGGTGACGCCGATGCCAATGACGAGGGGCAGGGTCATGATGTTGGCGGGATTGAAGGGAATGCCGGTCCACCCCATGAACCCGACCATCCACAAGGCACCGACGGCGACGGGCAACAGGGCGAGGAGGACGGGCAACACGGCACGGAAATGGAGGAAGACCAGAAGGATGATGGCGCCAAGTGCCCACCATGCGGCTTCGACATAGGAATCCTTGAGCAGCGAGGTGTACTCATAGAGCTGGACCGGGGTGCCGGTGACGTTGGGATCCACACCCCGCAACTCCTTCACAAAGGTCTCCTGCGCAGCCCGATCCCAGACATTGCTTCGCGGATAGACCTGGACCAGATGTTTGCCGGTCCGGCCAATGAACCGGTTCCTCAATGCCGACGGCAGATCCTCGATCCGCAACGGGCCGGAATCATCCTGGTCCCGCACCGCTGACAGGGTCTCCTGCACATCGCCGAGGAAGGCGCGTTGAAACGCCCCAAGCTTGGCCGCGTTGGCATCGCGATCCCCCTTGAACATCGCCACCCGCAGTTCGATGACCGCATCGCGGATTGACCGGAGTCGCCCCGCGAGCTCGGCGTCGTCGGTCTTCGCGACCTCATCGGCGGCAAGCCCCAGATAACCGCTGAAGGCCCACAACCGCTGGCTCAGGTCCGTCAGATCGACCGGGTCTGGGTCGAGCAGTGGGAAGGTCAGGGAAGCGAGATTGGAACGGACCTCGCGAACGATGCCCAACTTGACGGCCTGGTCATCAGTCAGGAAACGGGCCATGGAATCCGTGGTGGCAACGGTGGGCAAGGCCAGGACCCGTCGCTCGAGCTCAACCGCTGCGTCGAGCGAATCGGCGACCATGGCGCCGAACAACACCGATTTCTCGGCGGAATCGATCAGCTTGTGTTCAAACACCACCGCCGGAAGTCCCCGGCTCTGCATGTTCAACAGGTTGTAATCAAACCCGACCCGGGGCACCCGGATGACCGCCACCAGGCAGAGCGTCAGGGTGATCCCGATCAGGGTGCGCGGCCGATCCAACAGGATGCGCTCAATCCGCATCCGCCACCCCTCCGGCATCGCCTCTGTCGCCGTCCCCACGACCGGCGCCTTCGCGGCATCGATCCGGTTCTGGCGTTTGCCGCGCAACAGGAGCACCGGCAACAAGGTGATCATGGGAACCAGACACAGGATCATCCCGCCCCCGGTGATCACTCCCATCTCCTGGATGCCCCGGAAGTCCGTCAGGGCCATCGCCAGGAACGCTCCCGCCGTGGTGAGGCAGCCGGTGAAGATCCCCTGCCCGGTCTGCACCAACGCAATGGTCATCGCCGCGTGCGGATCGTTGCCAAGGCGCAACTCCTCCTCATAACGCGTCACCAGATGGATGCCGAAGTCGATCGCCAACCCGACCAGCATCGGCGCGAAGGTGATGGTGAGGATGTTGAGATGGCCGATGACCAGGGTGGTGTATCCCATGGTGTAGGCGAGCCCCACCACCAGGCACAGCACCGCCTTCAACGGCCTGCCTGTCTCCCGATACGCAATCACGAACAGGACGGAACAGATCAGCAACGCCAGCAACGTCGCCTTGATCGAGTCCCGCTCCGACTGGAGCATCTCGTCGTGGTCGAGCACCGATTCGCCGGTCACGCCAAGGTTCACTCCCGGCACCTCGTCCCGCACTTCCTGCACCAGCGTCCGCAGCCGCTGGATGCACCTGGCGTTCACCGAGGATTGCCGTGAGTACCGGGTTTCCTCGATGCGCTCCGGTGTGATCCGGGGTTGCATCCCCAGCAGTCCCTCCCACCAGTTCGGCCGCACATCCCCGGCCTCCGCCACCACCAGTCGCGGCTTGGCCGACACCACATAGATCCGGCCGTCATCAAAGGTGATGTACTTCTGGCGCTCGGCCTGTTGTCCCCCGCCGAACAGGGCCTCGACACCCGGTGACGGCGGTGTGCCCGGCCGATCCAGCGATGCCGACGCAAGGCGCAACAGCCTTTCCATCGCCGGCAACGCCTGGATGAAGGATTCCGCCTTCTCCTCCGGTTGCCGGCTGGCGGCTCGGATCAGGAGGTTCACCTGACGGAACAGCGAAGCCAGGTTGGTCGCCCCGGTGAACTGATCCATGAAGGGCCGGTAATCCCCCAGCGCCCGGGCGAACTCGACCAGGTTGGTCTCCGGGAAGAACAGCAATGCCTTGTTTCCCATCAACCGCAGGTCGCCCTTGAAAAAGACGTCGCCAAACAGGTTGGTCGGATTCTGCGCCACCGACTCCGCCTCAAGCCTCGCGCCCAGACGTTCGACAAACTGGCGGTTCTTCTCCGAGTCATCGCTCTCCACCACCACCACCAGGTCGTCCGGACTCGGGAACTCCTTGCGGAAGGCCAGGAAGTTCTTGTGCGACGGTTTGTCTTCACCCACCAGGGCATTGCGGTTCAGGTCGAACTCAAGGCGGAACACCGTGAACAACACCGACGCCACAAACAGCATCAATTGCGGCCACACGAACCGGCCCGGATGCCGGCAGATCGCGCCGGCCAATGCGCCCAGGAACCGGACCACCCATGAGGACTGGGCTTCGTCTCTCATCGGGAGTCGTTTGATGTCGACCCGGAAGTCTCGTTGGACGAAAGCGTTTCCCGGGCTGGCCAGACAGCCTTGCCGAGCACGGCATAAACCGCGCATCCGATGACGAACATCTGGTGGAGGGCCGGGATCTGGAACGGGAAATCGACCTTCGCGTGGGCCAGCATCCCCACCAATCCCAGCGCCAGGAGCCAACGGACCTCACGCACCACCGGCACGGCCCCGGTCCGCCGCGCCGCCACCGGCACCAACACCAACAACACGATCGACACCGTCAATCCCACCCAACCCAGGGTGATCCGCGTCTCCAACCAGTCGTCATGGACATAACCCTCCCATCGCTGCTTCACGGTCTCCCGATACAATCCGTTCAAGGTCGTGTACGTCTCCGCCCCCGATCCCCACACCGGGAAATCCGCCGCCATCCGTCGCGCCGTGTCATAGACCACCGTCCGACCCGACATCGTCTCGTCCGCCAGGGAATTCTCGAACCGCTTCTTCAGATTGTCGCCCGCCAAACCCCACCCCAGCCCCAATGCCGACACCAGCGCCAGGGCCAGGCCCACCCGCGGCTTCCAACCCCTGGAACTCATCCCCATCACCAACAGCACCCCAACCAACTCCACCAACGTCACCGCAATCCCACCCCGGCTCCCCGCCACGAAGATCCCCGCCACCATCAACGCCACACACAACAGCAACAACGGATGCGCACTGCTCCCCGCCCGTACCCGCAGCCCGCCCGTTGCCTCCTGTTCCTTCTTCAACGCCCACCAGAATCCCACCGTCAACGGCCAGACCAGGTTCAAATACTCCGCGGCGTTCGCCCGATACGGAAAAGAGGCGAAGATCATATCCGCCTTGAACTTGCTCCGTTCAACAATCCACAGGACATCCTTCGAGCCATCCAACCGGTGCAGGATCCCCACCAGGGCCAGCACCGCCGAATGGATCGCAACGGTCCACAGCAGCCACCGCAAACGGTCCGGAACCCGGCCTCCATCCTCCAACGCCCGCCCATCTTCCTCCCGATGCCGTTCATGCCGTGACTTGCCCCTCAACCAATCCCAGGCTCCCCAGAACGCCCCGGCAAATCCCAGGTATCGGATCCCCGCCCGCAACGACGCATCCCGGTCATAGCTCGAGGGCAGCCACGCGATGACTTCGCGATAATCGAGTTCCAACCCGGCCCCGGTCCACACCGCCACGGCCCGCGCATTCAGGACACTCACCGCCACCTGCAACAGGATCAGCACCCCCACTCCCCCGATCGCCATCACGCTCCAGTCACGCCATTGGCCCGGACTTCCCCAACGATTGGGCTGATGGCCGGAAAACCGTTCCACTCCCGCCTTGCCCACGAACAACAGGCCCAACCCGAGGCCGGTCCCCGTGATCACCCAGGAAGTCCAGCCCAGCGTGCCTCCAACCCCCCACGGAGCGAACACGACAAGGAACAACAGCAAGGCCCCCGAGACCTGATCCAGTCTCCGATGCCATCTGCGCCCAAACGAGGCTGCACTTCGTCGTTCCATGAAGTCCGTTCAACCTGCCAGTGAACCTCTTGGTTGTCAGGTTCCCTGATTCCCTCCCCTGCCTCCCGCCGGGAGCACCGGATCCAGTCCGCACCCCAAGCCCCCTCCTTCACTCGCGGACAGGAATCTCCGCGCTCACGTGCCACGGTTCCTGCGCCCTCCTCAATCCTTCCCTCCACCCATTCCAAGCCTCTTCCACCCGTCCTTCCCCAACTTCCTCAAGGTCTCGATGTTCTCCCGATAGATCCGCTCCGGTTCCGCATACCCTTCCAGCGCGCGCCCCACACTTTCCTCCCGCAACAGGTGCAGTGTCGGATAGGGCGAACGATTGGTGTGATGACTCATGTCGTTGGGTTCTTCCCCGGCGAAGAGGTAGTCCGGATGAAATCCCGCCAACTGGATCACCCCTTCCAATCCCAGTTCCACCAGCCGTTCCTCCGCCGGATCCAGGAACGAATTGTATTCATCGAAATCATGCAGGACGAACGGATGGATCAACATCGTGGTGTCAATCTGCGCCGGATCCGTCGCGGCCAACCGTTCCATCTCTCCCGTCAGATCCGCCAGCAATCCCGCTTCATCCACCGCATCGCTCACCGTCCAGCGGATCAGTCCCCGGACATGCACCGCCCGCGCAAACGGACACAGATTCAGCCCAATCACCACCCTTTCCAGCCAGGTGCGGGTGGCAGCGACATACGGCTCGGCTTCAGTCTCGGACAACAGGCCCATGCCCGAAGGATAAGCCGATCCCCCGCGAAAGGACGACCTTCCAACGAAAGCGCCACTCCATTCCGCGGAGCGGCGAGGGCCCCTCGCCGTCCATGCCGCTCCAATCCAATCCCCAGACCCTTTCCCTGTTGTGGCGCCTCTGCTCTGATTGCCCCGCATGAACGAGCCGACGGACACGCATCAGAAGGCTATCCAGATCAATCTCGATCCCAACAAGTACGGGGTGTTCGCCGAGATCGGAGCGGGGCAGGAAGTGGCCCGATGGTTTTTCCGGGCGGGTGGCGCCAGCGGGACCATCGCAAAATCGATGTCGGCCTACGACATGACGGTGAGCGATGCCATCTACGGTCCGACGGACCGGTACGTGAGCCGTACGCGGTTGAGGGCCATGCTCGATCACGAGTACAGCCTGTTGGTGGAACGATTGTCGGAGAAACGCGGCGCCAGCACCCGGTTCTTTGCGTTTGCCGACACCGTGGCGGCCCGGAGCTATAGCCGACGGGAAGAAACCCATGGTTGGATGGGGATCCGATTCCAGACCCATGCCGGGGCCGAGCCGAGCGACATCCTGCTGCATGTGATCATGTGGGATCGGGATCCCTTGCAGCAGCAGGAGGCGCTGGGTGTGCTGGGAGTCAACCTGGTGTATGGCGCCCTTCACCATTTCGAACGTCCGGAAGCAGTGGTGAACGACCTGCTGGACAACCTTTCGATCGAACGGATCGAGGTCGACATGATCGAGTTCCACGGTCCGGCGTTTCAGGGCGTGGACAACCGGTTGCTCGCACTCCAACTCGTGGAAAAGGGCCTCACCAACGCCGCCCTGTTCCTCCCCGATGGCAGGCTCGTCCAGCCCGGGGACATGCTCTACAAGAAGTGTGTCCTGGTGGAGCGCGGTTCGTTCCGCCCGGTCACCCGCGTCACCGTCGACATGCTGGATTGCGCCAAGGCCCAGTTCATCCAGGAACCCAATGTGAACGGCACCGACCTGGTCGTCCTCATGGAGATGGCCCTCAAGAACCTCAGTTCCGAAGGCCGCATCGATCACCAGGACTTCCTCGATCGCGTCGATCTCCTGCGCACCCTGGGTCACCCCGTACTCATCACCAACTACGGCGAATTCCACCGGCTCGCCTCCTACCTGTTCCGCTTCACCAAATGCCCCATCGGACTGGTCATGGGCCTTCCCACCCTGCGCGAACTCTTCGAGGAGAAATACTACGCAGACCTGTCGGGCGGAATCCTGGAAAGCTTCGGGCGCATGTTCAAGAGCGACCTCAAACTCTACATCTATCCCTTCAAGGATCCCGCCACCGGCTCCGTCATCACTGCCGGCAACCTCCGCGTCGCCCCCCATCTCCGGCACCTCTACATGTACCTGGTCGAAAACCATTTCATCCAGGGCATGCGCGACGTCAACGAAAGCGGCATGGGGATCTATAGCCGCGACATCCTCAAGATGCTGCAGGCCGGTGAACCCGGTTGGGAGGACAAGGTCCCGCCTCAGGTCGCCCAACTCATCAAGGAACGTCATCTCCTCGGCTACAAGGGCTGAACCCGGCCGGGTGCAGGTTGATCCGCAGATGACGCAGATGACGCAGATGACGGCGGGATGGAGCCCCTTTGCAACGGCAGGTTCAATCTCATGCCCAGGGTGATCGCAACCCCAATGCCCGTCTCCTCCTGATCTGCGACCTCTGCGGATGAATCCACTTTTCGGGTTCAACCTCCCCGAACCGGTGCTTGACGTGTTCCGGGCACATTTCTAGCGTCCCCGTCCCGTGGTGGTGGCCGTAGTTCAATGGTAGAGCCCCAGATTGTGGTTCTGGTTGTTGCGGGTTCGAGTCCCGTCGGCCACCCCACCTCCCCCAGTTCCTCCGGCGCAAATCCGCCGTCTCCCTTGTCCCACTTCCTTGTCCCACTCCCTTCACCCACGCCTGACATGCATCTCTGGTGGAGCACCGAGGACTCCCAACGATTCCTCCTCGACGAAATCCATCGAGCCTTCCCCGGTCACGATATCCTCCAACCCGCTCCCGGTTTCATCGGGATTCCCTCCGCTCCTCCAATTCCCGGGCCCTTGGCCTTCGCCGCCCAGACCCTGCCCCTCGCCCAGGCCGTCAACGCCCCTTCCATCCGCGCCTGGGCCGATCATCTGGCCGATGTCCTCCTCGCCGAGCTGCCCGACGACGCTCCATGGCATCTCCATGTCGCGCCCTGTTATGGACAGGGTTCCGCAGGCCTCAACCGATGCGGTTTCATCCGGGAAAGCCTGCTCGACGGACTGAAACGGCGCCGACGCCAACGGCTGCGTTCACTGGAATCCTCCATCGATTCCCTCAAGCCCGGAGCCGGTCTCGTCCAGGCCCTGCTCACCGCGCCGGATGCCGGATTCCTCTCCGTCCTTCCACCCGCCGCCGTCAACACCTGGCGCTCCAGCCTCGTTCCCTGTCCGGCCGGGGAAATCCCCGTCGCTGTCGACAAGTCCGCGCCGTCCCGCGCCTTCTCCAAGCTGGTCGAGGCCGAGATCCGACTGGGCCGCCGCATCGGTCCCGACGACACCGTGATCGATCTCGGCGCGTGTCCCGGGAGCTGGACCTATGTGGCGGTGAACCGCGGTGCCCGGGTGATCTCCGTCGATCGCTCGCCCCTGCGCGAAGATCTCATGGAACATTCCCGCGTCACCTATCATCAGGGCGACGCCTTCCGGTTCGAACCCGTCACCCCGGTCGACTGGTTGATCTGTGATGTGATCGCGGCGCCGGACCGGAGCATTGGTCTGGCGCTGGACTGGGTGCGCCGAGGTTGGGCGCGGCAGTTCGTGGTGACGATCAAGTTCAAGGGGAGCGCGGAGTATCCGAAGCTGGATGGATTGAAGCACGAACTGGCGCCGCTCTGCCTTGAGTTCCGTCTGGCCCGACTGTGCGCCAACCGCAATGAAGCCTGTGTGATGGGTGTGGTCCGCTGACCTTCGCACCCCGTAGAAGTCGACGTCAGGAGACTCAAATCAGGTCAGCCGCCTCCATGAGATGCCTCGATGACCATTCCAGCCAACGTTCGTCCGCCGTGACCAGGTCGAGGATGACGTTTGAAGTCAGACCGTTACCAGTCCGCCCCTCCAACCTTTTGTTGCACCTGCCACAAAAGGTTCAAACCAAGCCGTCCACGGATATTGACCCAGGCACTCTCTCCCCACCAAAACTCTCCCGCGACCCGCCACGAATGCGCCATCGTCAGTGCCCCTGATCCCGGTTCCACTTCCTTCCCATCCCAACCCCACCCACGCCGGTCACCCACCAATCCATGCTCCTCTTCGACGCCCATCTCGATCTCGCCATGAATGCCATCGAGTGGAACCGGGACC
>CAZDYB010000128.1:0-10107 GCA_964509045.1 uncultured Akkermansia sp. | reverse complement strand
CGGATCGATGGACTCCTGGTCAACACCCAGAGCGTCGGACTCCTGCTCCCCGAATCAGCGCCCGATCTTCCCTGTTGGGTTGCCCTGGACGCCACCTTCGCCCAACTCGCCCGCTCTCCCTGGTTCCGCCCCACACCGCAGGCCGCCTGGTTTCATCCGATCACACTCCGCTGGCTCATGCGCGCTGAACGTCGCCTGTTCCAACACGCCACCGGCCTCCTCCCCTGGGCCGGGCACGTCGCCCAGTCGCTTTCCAGCGAATACGCCATCTCCGACGCCCGGATCCACATCCTGCCCCCGTCCGTTCCCGATCCGTCGCCCGCACCGATGCCCGCTTCGATCCCGGGAGGCCGTCCCCGAATCCTCTTCATCGGCGGAGATTTCATCCGGAAGGGCGGCCCCGCCCTCCTCGAAGCCTGGCGCCCATTGCGGCATCGATGCGACCTCGACCTGGTGACCCGGGACAATGTTCCCGAAGAATCCGGCCTGCGGGTCCACCGCGGTGTCGAAGCCGGGTCGGATCGGTGGAAAGCCCTCTGGGAAGGTGCCCACGCCTTCGTGCTGCCGTCCCGCCTGGAGACCTTCGGAATCGTACTGATCGAAGCCCAGGCATTCGGTGTGCCGGTGGTGGCATCCGACACCGGCGCCGCCCGGGAGATTCTCGACGACGGACAATCCGGCACCCTGCTGCCAGACACCCGTCCCGACTCCATTGCCCGGGCCTTGACCCAATTGCTGGACTCGCCGGAATCCAGTGCGGCAAGAGCGGTCCACGCACGGAGCCGCTTTCTCGAACGTTATGAACTGGCCCGCAACACCGATCGCCTGGTCTCCATATTGAAGACCCGATCGCTCCGTTGATGGATCCCCACGCGCCGCTCCAGGTTCACCACCGGCGTCGGTCTGCCAGAAAGAAATGCCCGCTTCGGGCAGACCCTTCATACGCGTGCAGCAACGGGAAACCCGTGGGCAGGTTGCGCCGCATCAAGGCATCGAAATAGAACAAGGCCCAGACCTCGCTTCCCTCCGCCACCTGCCGCAAGGGAGCCTCCGAGGTCAGGGGCGAGAGGTAAAGGGCACTGACCCGACGCTCGAAATCATTGACTGCAAAGAAATCCTCCCCGTTTCCGTCGCGAACCGTCATCGGCAACCACATGCAATCCCGGTTGCCATACCACGCCACCGCCCACGGGATGTCGCTCATCATCAACTCGTCCGGTTGGATGTAGCTCGTAATCTCCCGGATGATGTTCGGCCGGTAAACGGGATCGATCAGGGGATAGGTGCGGGGGGGCAGCAGTGAACTGAGGAAGGGCAGGCTGAACAGGAGCCAGGCCGCTCCCGCCAACAACTTCTGGAACAGCGGATGCCCCAGTTCGGTCGACTCGATCAGACTGAAAAACAGCCCCGCACCGAACAGGAACACCAACGGCGTCAACAGGGCCAATTGGTTCTCCCCATTGATCTCCGGGACCCGCATCGACAGATGCGTCCGGCCCATTGCCTCCACGACGAACATCAAACCCACTGCTCCCACCGTAAACCAGCGGAGCCGCTTCAACGGAAGGCGTCGGAACGGCAGCAACAGGCCTGCGAAGAAGAAGAACGAAAGCCAACTGCCTCCCAGTTTCGGCATCGATTCCCGCAACATCTCCGAACCATTCACCGCGAACTTCACCCGCAATTCCTTCAGATCCGGATTCGCCTTGGGCGGATTCAGCAGGCGTTGCTGCTCCGTTCCCGGAAACGTGATGGTCCCCGAGGTCAGGGCGGACGATGCCGTCCCGAGAAACCTCCCGCTCAAATGGTAGTTCCGGGCCATCCACGGGCCGGCGAAGACCACCAGGGTCAGGATGCAGAGGGTCACCACACTCCAACGCCGGACATGGGTCACCAACATCCAGATCACAGCCGGGACCACCAGCCATGCAAACGAGTAGCGGGTGAGGAAACCTATCCCCAGGATCGCCCCCACTCCCGCCGCGAGGCAGGCCGGTTTCCAGAAGGCCGGCACCACACCCGGCGCCAACTCCGCTCCCGTCTCATCCAGCCGGGTCAACGCCTCCGCCAGCAGGATCACCAACACCACCAGGAACGGCGTTGGCAGCCCGTTGCTGCTGAAACGCCACATCATCTCCGTCCCCGCATACACCGCTGCTGCCATCCCTCCCACCCACACGTCGAACAAACGACGACCCAGACGAAACAACAGGAACGTCCCGACCGCGAACCAGAACAGGTTCAGTCCAGTGATCGCCAACTCACCCTTGGGACGCATCCGGTTGGAATCCGCCGGCAACCCCGACACCCAATCGGCCGGCAGCACCTTGAACAGGCCCGCCAACATCACCGGATAAACCGGCGGATTCTGGAGGTCCGGATGCGGCTTCATCAGGAGCCGGGTCGGCGACAATTCCCGTTCCTTCATCCGCTCGCGCATCAACTGGAAACTCAGCGGGCGGATCATCCGCGTCGTGTACCCCCTGCCCTCCGCGAGGTTGCGACCCACCTGCGCCATGTCCATCGCCTCCGGATTCGAGAAGTTCTTCGCCTCGAGGAACAGGTAAGCCGCGGTCGCGGTCAGGATCCCGATCACAACCAGGATTGCCCGGAGGACCCACTGGATGCGCCCGCTTTCGAGGGAATGAACAACGTCCTGGATTCCGGTGGGGGGGTTACTCATCAGATTCCTTCCAATTGATACTCATGCAGTTTGCGGTGAAGCGTCCGCCGACTGATCCCCAGTTTGCGGGCGGCCTCCGTACGATTTCCGTCGCACTCCTGCAAGGCATGGATCAGGAGTTGTCGCTCCGCCTCCTTGAGGGTGAGCCGACCGCTGGAGATCTTTTCCCGGGTTTCCTTCTCGATCACTTCGGCCAATGGAGCGCGAACCGCAGCGGGAAGGTCCTTCGGGCTGAGGGTTTCTCCACGGCACAACACCACCGCGTGCTCCACCGCAGTCCGCAATTCACGCACATTCCCCGGCCATCGGTACTTCAACATCAGGTCCATCGCCGCCGTCTCGATGCCGCGGACCGGCTTGCCGTTCTCCTGCGCAAACTCCCGCGCAAAGGCCGTCGCCAACATCGGGATGTCCGCTATCCGGTCCCGCAACGGCGGCAGATGGATGGGCACCACGGCCAACCGGAAGTACAGGTCCTCCCGGAACGTCCCCGCCTTCACCAACGTCATCAGGTCCTTGTTCGTCGCCGCAATCAGTCGCACATCCGAACTCTGGGTCCGACTCGATCCCAGCCGTTCAAAGGTCCGCTCCCCAAGAAACCGCAGCAGCTTGACCTGGGTGGTGGCATCAATCTCCCCGATCTCGTCCAGGAACAGGGTCCCACCCTGCGCGGTCTCCACCCGACCCATCCGGCGTTCATGGGCCCCGGTGAAGGCCCCTTTTTCATGACCGAACAACTCACTTTCCAACATGGATGCCGGCAATCCGGCACAATGCACCGCCACCCACGGAGCGCGCGAACGCGGGCTGAGTTGGTGAATGGTCTTGGCCACGACTTCCTTGCCCGTACCACTCTCGCCGGTGATCAGCACCGTCGCCCGGGTCGGAGCCACCTGGCGGACGATCTCCAGCACCTCGCGCAGCGCGTCCGACTCGCCCAGCATGTTGGGCACCCCAAACTTCCGGTCCAAACGCTCGTGCAACTGCCGATTCTCCACCTCCAACGTCTGCCGCTTCAACGCCCGCTGGATCCGCAACTCCAACTCATCAATCTGCATCCGCCCCTTCGCCACATAGTCGTCCGCCCCATGCTTCATCGCCTCCACTGCCACGTCCTCCGACCCATAGGCCGTCATCAGGATGCAGATCGGGGGCTTGGGCAGGGACTTGGCCCGGGTGATCAACTGGAACCCGTCCGTGCCCGGCATCCGGAGATCGGTCAGGAGCACATCAAAGGACTCCTTCTCCAACAGCTTCAGCCCGGACTCGGCATCCTCCGCCACATACACGTCAAACTTGTCCTCCAACGCAGCCCGCAAGCCTTCGCGCGTCGGCTTCTCGTCATCCACGATCAGCAGGGTCGGCGTCACAGTCTTCACCCTAATCCAGTTCCTTTGCCGGTTGCCAATCTCCGTTGCATCCGAGTCCTCACGATTCCCCCGCGCCCGGCAACAGTCGCGGCCGTGGCTCCACCAACGGGATCCACATCCGGAAGGTCGTCCCACGCCCCGGTTGACTCGCCAACTCGATCCGACCCCCATGGGCCCGCAGGATGCGTTGCACGATCAACAATCCCAGACCCGTCCCCCGCTGCTTGGTCGTGTAGAAAGGCTCAAAAATGCGATTCAACCGCTCCGGCTCAATCCCCACCCCGGTGTCCGCCACCGATACCCATACCGCATCCGGACCCGACCCGCTTGCCACGGTGACCACCCCTTCCGGCCCCATCGCCTGCATGGCGTTCTTCATGAGGTTCACCAAGACCTGCTTCATCTGGACCGGATCAAAACGCGCCTCCGGCAGGCTCCGGGCCAACTCTTCCCGCACCACCAGACGCCGGTTCTCCAACTCCGGCCGCAACAACTCCACCGTGCCCCGCACCACCTTGTTCAGATCTCCCGCCTCCAGTCGCGGCGGCGTCGGCCTCAACGCCTGCAGAAACTCGGTCACGATGTAATCCAACCGCGCAATCTCTCCCTTTGCCACCTCCAGATAACCACCCATCCGGCCATGGATCTCCACCAGGTCGGCCACCGCCGTGGTATCCGACATCCATCGACGCTTCCTCCCCACACCACCCCCCTCACCACTCAACAACTTCAGCTTCTTGAGATCCCGTTCGATCAGTTGCAGGTGGATGTGAAGCGCGTTCAACGGGTTGCCGATCTCATGCGCGACACTAGCCGCCAGCAAGGTCAACGCATGCAACCGCTCGCTCTCCACCACCTCGTTCGTCTTCTGCCGCGCCTCCGTCGCGTCATGCAGGATCAACGCCACCCCGGTCGTCCCCGGCGATTCCCCATCCAACGGCGCCGCGTACAGCCGCAGATAGCGCGGGCGCGGAAACTGGACCTCGAACTCCGCCCGATAAATCCCCGGTCCTCCCGCCCGATCCAGTCGCGCCACCTGCCCCCAGTCGAGTTCCGGCAGGAATTGGGTCACCAACTCCCCTTCCATCGATTCCGATGGCAATCCCAGGATCGCCATCGCCATCGCATTGAAATACACCACCCCCCCCCCCCCATCCGCCACCACCACCCCGTCCTCGATCGCATTGAACAGGGTCTCCAGAAACGCCCGCTCCCGCGCCAGACGCTGCACCACCGACTGCAACCCTTCACTGTCCAGTCGGTCCAATCGTCCCAGGACCTTGTCCAGGAAACTGGAACGCGGCACCCCTTTCCGCGTCACAGCCATCGTTTCCTCCGGAAATAGATGAACGTCGCCGCCGTGCTCAGTCCCGTCAGGATCAATGCGTAAAGATACCCCCACTTCCAGTTCACCTCCGGCATGCCCTTGAAATTCATCCCGTACCAGGTCCCCACAATCGTCAGCGGCGTGGTGATCACCGTGATCATCGTCAACACCTTCACCACTTCCCCGGTCCGGTTCGACGACACGTTCAGGTAGATCTGCAGGATGCCCGACAACGAATCCGAGTAGCCCTGCGCAATCTCACTGATGTGGAACAATCCGTCGTAAACATCCCGGAAATAGGGGACCACATGACCCCGGATCAGCTTGAATTCCCCCCTCGCAAACCGCGCCAGTACATCCCGCTGCGGTCCGATGATCTGTCGCAGGTGCACCACTTCCTTCTTCACCGCGATGATCTTCTGCAAGGTCTCCGGTCCAGCCGTCTGGAGCACCTCGGTCTCCAGTTCGGCGATCTCCATGCTCAACTCTTCCAACGCCGGCTTGTAGTTCTCCACCAACGCATCCAACAACGCATGGGCCACCCGGTCCGGCGCCCGCGCCACATGTACCGTGCTCTTCAGGCATCGTTCCTCCACCACCTGCACCCCCCGCAATGGCACCGTGTGGTAGGTCACCAGAAAATTCTTGCCGAGAAAGAAGTTCAACTCGCTCGTCGCAAACGCCCCGTCCTTCCGACTGTAGTCCACCGCGTGGATCACCATGAAAAGGTACGGCTGGAACCGATCCTCCTCCTTCGGGTCGTACGTCTCCACCTTCGGTGACGGACTCACGTGGATGCAGTCGTCCACCGACAGCGGATGAAAGTGGAAGACCTCTCCAAGGATGTGCCGACTCTCCGCATCCGTCGCATTCTCCAGATCCACCCAAAGGAAAAGATTGGTGTCCGCCAGCAGGGTCGGCATCAGGAACATCTCAACGTCCTGACTGTGCAGACGCCCCGCTGTTGTGAACGCAAACGATCGGATCATGCCTGCCCATCAGCCTACGGATCCGTCGCCAAATGGAAAGGCAACCGTCGTTGGGACGAAACTTGGAATCGTCTGTAACCGGCACCCTCAATAGACGTTCACCCCCAACAGCTTCAGCATGTGTATCGCTCACCTTCGGGACAGCCGGTTCGCACCAAAGCAGGGCATGAGTTCTTCCCGCGAATTATTGATCGACGCCGCCACCGGGCTTCGCCGCCCACTCCTCCATCAGGAACCCGAATTCCATTCGGACGCCGATGCTTGGCCTTCCACCGGTGTCGAGCAGCACCGCGTCGGTGAGGTCGAGATCGCCCCCGCCAGTCCCGTCAATCACCTCTTCGCCGTCCACCTCGAAGGCGTCAACGAACTGGAGGTCGCCGATGACGGCGGTCCTTTCCGACTGCACCGGATCGGCCCCGGTCAGGTCAGCCTCTTCCCGGCCGGAACCATCTTCGCCTCCCGAACCCGCAATGCCGGCCGGTTCTACACCGTCTCCGTCACCCCCCAGTTCTTCCTCAACAGCACCCCGTCCTCCGACCATGCAGGACTGGTCGAGATCATCCCCCAACGCGGTATCAACGACGCCGTCGTCAAGGCGCTCTGCGACCGGATCCGTGATGAAGTCAGCGCCGGCCATCCCAATGGCCGGGTCTACGTGGAGACCCTCGCCCAGGCCCTCTGCGCCCATGTCGGCCGACATTATTCCCGGACTTCATCCTCCCCGATCAACACCTCGGGCGCCCTCGCCCCACACCAACTCCGCAGGGCAATCGAGTTCATCCGAAGCCATCTCGCCGAAGATCTCCCCCTCTCCAACATCGCCCGGGCCGCCGGACTCAGCCCGTTCCATTTCGCTCGCCGCTTCAAACAGGCGACCGGCTTCGCCCCACACCAGTTCCTCATCCGCCAGCGGGTCGAACGGGCCCGCCATCTCCTCGGCAACTCCGAGATCGCCCTCGCCGATATCGCCGTCCAATGCGGCTTCTGCGACCAAAGCCACCTGACCAACCATTTCCGCCGTCAGGTCGGCATGACCCCTCGCCGATATCGCAACCGGATCGACACCTGAACCTCACCCGGTCCACCTGACCGAGGCCAGACTCCGTCAGTCTCATCCCAAAACCGTTTCGACTTCCCGGCATCCCCCCACCAAGCTGCGCCCGCAATGACCCGCGAGGCGTACCGTCGGTTGCTCGATGCAACCGTCCTCCATCTGGAAAGCTTGAAAGACCTGGGCGTCACCCATGTCCCGGTCCGACCCGAAAACCTCGCCGCACTCCACACCGCCCCGACACCCAGGCCCTCTCCTCCGAAATCGGTCGCACCCTCCCGTCCCGTCCCCTCCCCCATCCGCGCAGAACCCGCCCCCCTGCCTGCGCCGCCACACCCAACCCTGTTCACCACTCCAACCCTCGCTCCGGACCAACGCATCGCTGCCCTCGCCACCCTCGAGTCCCGCGCACTCGCCTGCACCCGATGCCCCGCACTGGCCGCCTCCCGGAAACACGTCGTGTTCGGAACCGGCAATCCTCAGGCCCAGATCCTGTTCGTCGGCGAAGCCCCCGGCGCCGACGAGGATCACCTCGGCAAACCCTTCGTCGGTGCCGCCGGGGAACTCCTCACCCGCATCCTCACCGCCATGGAACTCGGTCGGGATCAGGTCTACATCGCCAACGTCCTCAAATGCCGTCCCGATACCCCAGGCCAAGTCTCCGGCAATCGGAAACCCACCCACGCTGAAATGGCAACCTGCCTGCCCTACCTCCAGGCTCAGATCGATATCATCAGACCGTCGGTACTCGTCGCCCTCGGCGCCTCCGCCATCGAGGGTTTGCTCGGCCATTCCCCCGGCTTCGTCACCCAGATCCGCGGGAAATGGCTCGATTTCCACGGCATTCCCCTCATGCCCACGTTCCATCCCGCCTACCTCCTCCGCACCCAGTCTGCCCTCGACAAACGACGCGTCTGGGAAGACATGCTCGCCGTCATGGAAAAGATCGGTTTGCCCATCTCCGCCCGTCAACGCGGCTTCTTCAGCAAGGCCGCCTGACCTCCCATGCCCACTCTCCCCCCCGCTCCCTGGCAACCCCGGGTCCTCGTCCTTCCCGCTTCCGTCCACCTCGAAGGCCGTACCATCGGTGGCGGTGAACGTTATGCCGCCGAATACACCCGCGGTCTCGCCTCGCTCACCCACGCCGAACAAGGCCTCTTCCATCACCAACCCCTCCCCCCAGGATCAACCCCCCTCCATACCCGGGTCTTCCATCAACCCCTCCCGGGCTCCCGCTTCTTCGCCCGATTCCCCCGCGAGACCTCGCAAGCCCTGGCCGAATACGATGTCATCCACATGATGTGCTTCCCGATGCCCATCGCGGACAGCCTTCTCGCCAGCGGCCTGCTCCAACACCAGATCATCGTCCTGACCGACATCGGCGGTGGCGGAAGCTCCCTCGCCACCTACCTCGGCCGAATCCATCCCCGGCTCTATCCCTATCGACTGGCCAATGGTCTGGCCCACCTCTCCATCCACGCCGGCGGCATGTTCAATCACTGGCCGCTGCCTTCCGTCATCCTCCATGGCGGAGCCCGGCAACTCTTCCCCCAGGAAACCGGTTCTTTCGACGGCTACGCCCTCTTCGTCGGCCGTCTGCTCTGGCACAAGGGGGTCCGCGAGGTCATCCAGGCCCTCCCGCCCGGCCGACGACTGCATGTCGTGGGCCGTCCTTACGACCCCGCCTACTTCCAATCCCTCCAGGAAGCCGCTCAGGGAAAGAAAGTCACCTTCATCACGGACGCCGATGACGAGGAACTCGCCCGGCAATACCGAGGCGCTTCCGTCGTGCTCCAGCCTTCGCTCCCCACCACCGGTGGCGCCGATGACCGTTCCGAACTCCTCGGCCTCGTCGCCATTGAAGCCCAGGCCGCGGGCAAACCCGTCATCGTTACCCGCACCACCAGCCTCCCCGAACTCGTCCTCGACCACGTCACCGGCCGCATCGTCACCCCCGGCAACATCCCGGAACTCTCCGAAGCCCTCGAATCCTACCTTTCCAATCCTGACCTCGCCGCCCGCACCGGTGCCGCTGCCGCGCTCCATGCCGCCCGCAATTTCCAATGGCGGACCGTCGCCCAACGCGGTCTCGACTTCTACCGCCGCCTCCACGAAGCACGCCAACGCGGCGCCTGACCCGATCAACCCTTCCCACGCATCGCCAATCGGCTGAACCGGGCCGCCAGCAGGAAGTCGCGCTCGGTCAACCCACCCTCGTCGTGCGTCGTCAACCCCAGTCGCACCCGGTTCCATCGGATGTCGATGTCCGGATGATGACCCGCCTTCTCCGCCTCCACCGCCACCCGCTTCACAAACCCCATCGCCCCCACGAAGTCATCAAACTGGAACTCACATTCAATCATCCCCGCCCGTCGTCGCCAGCCCGGCACCTGCTTCATCGAGTCCCGGATCGCCTTCGCATCAAGTCTTGCCATGGACCCATCCTACCAGGTTCCCAGATTCCGTCACCACGGGTCGCGACTCGACAGCGCCCGCCCCTTCCCCAAACCTGCCCCCCGCAATGAGTCAGAAGAAAGCGTACGCCGCAGCCGGCGTGGACATTGACCTCGGCAATCGCGTCAAGGCCACCCTCCCCCAGTTGCTCGCCTCCACCCGCCGTCCCGGAGTCATGGGCAAGGTCGGCGGGTTCGGCGGCCTCTTCGCCCTCGATACCCGGCGCCATCCCA
>CAZDYB010000127.1:0-10122 GCA_964509045.1 uncultured Akkermansia sp. | reverse complement strand
GCCTGATCCTTGGAGTTCGAGGATGACGGGTCGGGTGGAGATGGGGATGACGGGTTCGCCTTCCCAAAGGCAGGTGGCGGAGGGCGGCAGGCCGCCGAGGACGACGTGGGTGTGCAGGTCTCCGGGCAATTGAAGCCGGGCGGTGAAGCCGTTGGTGGAATCGGCAAGGACGGTTGCCGGGCCGGCGGCCACGATCCATGCCTCGGCGTGGCGGGCGGCAGCGAAGCCGTGCAGGGGAAGTTCGCCATAGGCGATGGCGGCGATGGGCGTGAGGGTGGCGGGATTGATCGGTACCGGATTCCGTGCCTGGGCACGGAGATCGAAGCTGTCCGGCAGGCATCCAATGGCGTTGGTGTCGGATTCGGGGTGGATGTGCTGTACGCCGGCGAGGCCGATTCCCAGGGCGAGTTGGCGCCAATCCAGCGAATTGTCGTGGCGGGCGAGTTGGAGGATGGCTTCGGCATAGACCAATCCGCACCATTGGACGGGGAGGCCGATCCAGTTCGGGGCGATGAACTGGGTGGCGCCAAGGACAGGGATGGTGCTGTAGACGTGGACGGGTCCGGGGCCCACGGGGGAGAGGTAGACAAAGGGGACACCGGTCCATGCCCAGTACCGGGCCCGCTCCAGCATTGCGGGTTCTCCGGTCAGTTCGTATCCGCGGACATGGAGTTGTACCAGGTGGGCGCTGGCGAGGATGTCGGGAGTATGGAGGGGAATTTCCCAGGTCTGGGCGCCGCGCGGGACTTCGTGGTCGTGAGCCGAGAGTCTTCGCAGGTGGACCAGGCACTCTTCAACCAGCGCCGGATCCCCGGAGAACAGGGCGTGTTCCAGGGCGGACACCAGGTGCTGAGCCGTCAGGCCATTGGCATGCCGTTCCCAATGGGTCCGCCCGAGATCCGTTCCTCCGGTTGGAGCGGTGTAGAGGATCCGGGTCTCGGGACCGAGTCGGTCCAGGGCCTGTCGTGCGAGCAGTTTGGCGCGGGCGGCCGTTGGAGGTCCCTTGAGGGCCGACAAGGCGGGGGCCGGAGACTTGAGATGACCGATCTGAGCCGTGAGCCATGCGTCGTCGGGGACCTGGGCGGCGTTGTTGTCGGCGACCCGTCGAAGGCGTTCCTCCAGTACGGGTTCCTTGACCCGTGAGGCCAGCCATCGCATCTGGAATCCGGCGTCAGGGGCTGTTCCCGAACCAAAGGTGGACCCGATGGCATGCCGGAAGCGGATGCCGTCGCGGATGCCCGAATCCAGCCAGCCATGGGCGCTGAGTCGGAAGAAATTCACGGCGTCCGGGACCGGGGTTGGAAGGGCGGGCAGGCCTGTGCGGTGGAGGAAGGCCTGGACGGCGGGGACGATGGTCCTGCCTGGGCCACCCTGGAGCACGGCCTGGGCCCGGAGGACTTCGCCGGCCCGCAACCGATGTCCGCCATGCGGAAGGCGGGATCCATCCTCGCGGACGGAGGGTTCTGCGCCGGGATGGATGAGGCCGAAAAGGTGACCGCCTGAATGGGTGATGCGATCCGGTGAATCGTGGAGGGCGGCGAGATCGGGATGGGGAGTCCAGGCGAGGGACATCCAATGGTTGGAGGCGGCGATGGCCATCAGGGGAAGGGTGAACTTGATGGGATCGGGCACCTGACGACGGGCCTGGGCACCGATGAGATCCCGTTCGGAGCTGCTGTCTTCATTGGCGAGGTATTCGACGCCGGCGAGGAGGCCCTGTTGTTTTTCCCTTCCGAAGGAAGCTGCGCCTGGCAGGACCAGCAGGGCAGGGGCGAACACGATGTCGCGGTCCTGATCGATCTGGATGGCGGATTGGAATCCGATGTGGTCGGGGTGGGCGGAGAACTCGTGGGTGAAGGTCCAGATGGCGCCATTGGGATCGCGGTGTCGGCTGGTGAGGGTGAGGGTGCGGCCCAAGCGTCGGAGTTGCGGTCCGGGCGCGAGGGGTTCGCCCCAGTTGAACCAGCGGGTCCGACCCTCGAACAGATAGCCGATGGGGGCATGGCGATGTCCGATGGCGAAGGGTTCGCCATCGACTTCGAGGGCGAAGGCGCCGGGACCGGTGGTCGAGTGTCGGAAGCGGAGCGAACCCACCCGCAACTCGCCGCTGGCTCCTGGAAAGACCGGAACCAGCGCCTCCCGCCAGGCAACCTCCGCAAGCACCGGTCGAAGCTCGAATCGAATCGTGGTCAACCGACATTCGCCGCGGTCACCCGGAGGATCGAATCGCAGGCGGGTCCCGGCACCGAGCGGCGGAAGCGGGAGTCGAACGACGACATTGGATCGGGCGGGCACATGGAACCGCACGGAACGTTCCTCGGCACTTCCGTCGCGTCCGAACCAGAAGACCTGGGCAGGTCCACCGGAATCCGAGTGGAGTTGGAGCTCCATCCAGAGGGGTTGATCCGGGGGATAATCGCGGGGTGGCCCGGCGAGGTAGGGATCCGGTCCGGTGATCCGGGCGATCAGTCCAGTCGGTTGGGACGCGTCGATACGGACATCATGGGTGGGTTCCCATTCGCTGCGGACACCGGATTGGGAGAAGTCGAAGAGGGGAAGCTGGGCGCAGACGTGGGGAACGAGGAGGGCAAGGAGGAGGAGGGACCGGAGCAGGAACATGAGGCAGGGAGTACGACGACGGATTCGCGGGTGCGCGTGTGTGCGGGGTGGGAGGGAAGGGATCGACGGCCGGGGGGAGACCGTCGATTCCGGTTGGAGGTGACCGGAGTCACCTGGAAGTGGAAACCCCGGATGGGCGGGGTTCCACCGTGCGCGGACGGAGGGGTCAGCCCTTGGCAGGCTTGGCAGGCTTGGCAGGCTTGGCGGCCTTGACCTGCTTCACCTTGATCCATTTCCGGGTCCGTGCCGAGTTCAGGACGGCATCGACGACGTAATCGGTGGCGAGGCCTTCCCTGAAATCGGGTTGGGCTGGGGTCCCGGATTCGAGGCCCTTGAGGAAGTCGGCGACCTGATGGACGAAGGAGTGTTCGTACCCGATCTGGAGACCGGGGACCCACCAGTTCTTGAGGTAGGGATGATCGCCATCGGAGACGTGGATGGAGCGCCAGCCGCGCAGGTTGCTTTCGTCCTTGTGATCGAACCACTGGAGGCGGTGGAGGTCGTGGAGATCCCACTTGATGGAAGCGTGTTCACCGTTGATCTCGAAGGTATAGAGGGCCTTGTGTCCGCGGGCGTAGCGGGTGGATTCGAACAGGCCGAGGGAGCCGTTGTTGAAATGGCAGAGGAAGGCGCAGGCGTCGTCGATCTTCACCTTCTCGACCTTGCCGGTGAGGTTGTGTTTGCGTTCCTTGATGAAGGTCTCGGTCATGGCATTGACGTCGGCGATGCCGCCATTGAGCCAGAGGGCGGTGTCGATGCAGTGGGCGAGGAGATCGCCGGTGACGCCGGAGCCGGCGGCCTTGGCGTCGAGGCGCCAGAGGGCGGCGCCGCCCTGGGGAAGTTCGGGGGAGATGGTCCAGTCCTGGAGGAAATTGGCGCGGTAATGGAAGATCCGACCGAGGCGGCCCTGATCGATGAGTTGGCGGGCGAGGACGACGGCGGGGCAGCGGCGGTAATTGTACCAGACCATGTTGGGGACCCCGGCCTTGTCGATGGCCTTGACCATGACCTCGGCTTCCTTCGGGTTCATGGCGAGCGGCTTCTCACACAGGATCATCTTGCCGGCCTTGGCGGCGGCGATGGCGATTTCGGCGTGGAGATTGTTGGGGACGGCGATGTCGATGAGATCGATGTCATCGCGTGCGATGAGCTTCTTCCAGTCGGTCTCGGTGGAGGCGTAGCCCCAGCGCGCGGCGAAGTCCTTGACCTTGGCTTCGTCGCGGGCGCAGACGGCCTGGCGGACGAGTTCGTAGCCGGAGTCGAAGAAGTTGCCGACCTTGGCGTAGGCGTTGGAGTGGGCGCGGCCCATGAAGCCGTAGCCGATGAGACCGATGCGGATCTGTTTCTTGGCCATAATCGAAATGATGTGGATGACAGGTTCCGGAAGTGGGACTTGCGACGTCCAGCCACCGGAGATGGGCCGATGCTATGGAGCCGGAACAGGCGCGGCAAGGCGGGTGTCTCCTTCGATCTGCAATACGGGGCTGGGTTGCGGAGGGCAGCATGCGCGGTGCCGATCCGGGTTGGGGGCGGGGGAGGCTTTGGCTTGCCATGGGTTGCCGGGGTCCGCAGCGTTTCCCCACTTCGCAAACGCAGTTCAATCAATCCGATTCCGTACCATGGGACGCATCTACAATAACATCGTTGAGACGGTGGGCCGCACGCCGTTGGTCCGCCTGAACCGCATTCCGGCTTCGGCCGGGGTCGACCCGTCGACATCCATCCTGTTGAAGTGTGAGTTCTTCAATCCGTTGGGATCGGTGAAGGACCGGATCGGGATGAACATGATCGAGGAGGCGGAGAAGCGCGGGGTGTTGAAGCCGGAGACGGTGATCATCGAGCCGACCTCGGGAAACACCGGCATCGCGTTGGCGTTCGTGGCGGCGGCCAAGGGATACAAGCTGATCCTGACCATGCCGGAGACCATGTCGCTGGAGCGGCGGACATTGCTGGCCATGCTGGGCGCGAAGCTGGTCCTGACGCCGGGAACGGAAGGGATGCGCGGGGCGATTGCCCGGGCGGAACAGCTGGCCAAGGAAACGCCGCATTCGTGGATCCCGCAGCAGTTCGAGAATCCGGACAATCCGGAGGTGCATCGGCGCACGACGGCGGAGGAGATCTGGGACGACACGGAGGGCCAGGTGGACATCCTGGTCTCGGCGGTCGGCACGGGTGGGACGATCACCGGGTGTTGCGAGGTGTTGAAGGCACGGCGCCCGGGGTTCCAGGCGATTGCGGTCGAGCCCTCGGATTCACCGGTGATCACGCAGACGCTGGCCGGACAGGCGGTCAAGCCGGGCCCGCACAAGATCCAGGGCACCGGGGCTGGATTCGTGCCGCGCAACCTGCATCTGAAGTCGGAGTCGGGTGAACCGCAGATCGTGGAGGCGGTGACGGTGAGCAACGACGACTCGTTCGCCATGGCGCGGCGCCTGGCCAAGGAGGAGGGGATCCTGGCCGGGATCTCGACCGGTGCGAACGTGTGGGCGGCGATCCAGGTGGCCAAGCGGCCGGAGAACCGGGGCAAGATGATCGTCACGATCGGGTGCTCGACCGGTGAACGTTATCTCTCGACCGCGTTGGCGGCGGAGGCGCGGGCTGAGGTGGGCGGTTGACCTGGCAATTCCCGGCTTCCGGCGGGGCGCCCTCCGGGGCAGGGTGCGCCGCATGTTGACCGGGAAACGGATTCCGGCGCGTGACGCCGGGTCACGGCCGTTGTTGGTGGTGTTGCATGGGCTGGGGGATTCGGCGGCGGGCTGGGAATGGTTGCCGCGGGAGCTGGGTTTGCCCTGGCTCAACGTCCTGCTGGTGAATGCGCCCGATGACTATTTCAACGGGCGCAGTTGGTTTGGCATCCGGTTTCCGATTGGTGGACCACCGGACGGGACATTGCCCCCGATCGACACGGCTGGGGTGGAACGTTCCCGGAAACTGTTGTGGGAATTGCTGGAGACCGAGCGGGCGCAGGGATTGGCGGCCTCGGAGATTGTGCTCCTGGGATTCAGCCAGGGCTGCCTGATGGCGTTGGAAGCGGGGTTGCGATATCGGGAGCCCCTGGCCGGCCTGATCGGGATCAGCGGCTGGGTGCATGACGCGGAAGGTCTGGCGGGGAGTGTGCCGGAGAAGGCGCGGTCGGTACCGGTCCTGATGACGCACGGGACGATGGATCCGTTGTTGGGGATCGAACATGTCCGGCCGCAGGCGAAGCGATTGCAGGAGGCGGGATTCGACCTGGCCTGGCAGGAGTTCGACAAGGAACACACGGTCGCGGGTCGGGCGGAAGTGCAGTTCCTGGCGCGATTCCTGGAGCAGTGTTTTGGTCAACCCCAGCAACGGAAGCGGAGCGGGGCGGGCACCGCGGTGGATTGAGGTGGGGACGGCGGCTCGTCCTGGTGGTCCTGCGGGAGGTTGCGGATGATCCGACCTGGATCCGTGCGTCTCGGCCGGGCTGCCCGGAAGGCTGGAAAGGATCCGGTAGCAGACCTGGTCCGTGAGCGGGAAGAGCGGTCCTCGTCTCAGGACGGGACCTGATCCTTCGATCGTCGGGCGAGTCGTTCGAGACCTTCGAGTGCATTCTGCTGCAGGTGCCGACGGGCTTCGGAATCTTCCGCGCTCCGGGTGACGAGCCGGATCAATGCGCGGACGTCCCGTTCTGCGATGGGATCGGTCGAAGCCTCCAGATGGGCAATGGCCTGGCACACGGCCTCGGCTTCCTCGCGTGTGGACAAGTGCGGATCGCCCAGGTCGAAGAGGCAGCGTCGGAGATCGTGTCGTCGGAGACCCTTGTCGAGGGCGTCGCCGAGCGGGTTTTGCAGGGTGATCAGACGGGGCCGGGTCTGGGGCAGATAGAAGTCCGCGGCAGGGGCGGTGGTCTTTTGCACGACCCGGGCAAGGGGTTCGCCGCGGGATCGGTTGACCCGTTCAAAGGCTTCCCGCGGCCTGCCTTCCGCAAGGTCCGTTCTGCGCACACCGGCGTCTTCGGTAACGGCGATCCATTGGAGGAGAAGCATGTCGCGGTCGGAGTCGTCATGGACGCAGATGAACGACCCGAGTTGGGCATCGAGATCGAAGGGAAGATCTGGCTGAAGTCGGAGCCAGCAGGTGAACCAGCGTTCCCGGATTTCCATCCAGGATCCGTTGAGTTCGTCGGTCACGGGTGAGTTCGCGGGCAGTCCGAGCTGGGCGCGGGTTTCGTCCAGGGACCAGCCGCCGCGTTCCGCCCGCCAGGTCTGGGTTCGGCGGAATGCCTCCGTGCCACGCTGTCGGAATTGTTCCAATGAACTGCGGATTGAATCGCGGGCCCGGGCTTCGGCGAGGAAGTCGGCGATCAGAAGTTCGGGAGCGATGCCGGGGCGATTCTGCAGGTGACGAAACGGGGCTGGGCTCATGCCCCTGGCTGCTTCGGTGTCGTTGGCGCTGTGGATGCTTCCGTCGGCGAGGTGCTGTTCGAGTTCGAGGATATGGCGGGTGCCCTGGCGTGAGACCGAGGCGCAGACCGAGCCGGTTGGATCGATCAGGTCGAAGGTCAGGAGATTGGCGATGCCGACGTAGCCCCACATGGCGCCGTCGGTAAAACCGGCGTCGTGAAGCGCCTGGATCCGGCGGGCGGCCTCGGGTTCGGCGAGCCAGGCCCGGTCGTCGGAGGCAACCCGGGCCAGTTCCAGTGGCGGCAGCTTCTTTCGCACCGCCACCAGTTCCCCATGGAGAGCCTTCGCCTGTCCGTGCATGCCGGAGGACATGTCGGCCAGCGTGGTGGCGGCGGCGCCCCGGGCGGAGGACGTGTTGGGATTGCCTCGGGAAAACAGGCGGCGAATGAAGCCGAAGAGGAACCGGATGAACACGTGGGTGGAGCGTTGGGGATGGGATGGAGGCTGAAAGGGAGAGCACCCCTCACCAATCGGCGGATTTGTAGTCCTTGAGGAACAGGCCCCAGACATGCCGTCCGGTGTTGAAGCCGTCGATGATCGGGTCGGTGATGCGTGCGGCGCCGTCGACGATGTCGAGGGGCGGATGGAAGCCGTGTTCGCGGGTCTTCCGTTCGGCCAGATGGATCGGATCCTCGTCGGTGACCCAGCCGGTATCCACGCTGTTCATGTGGATGCCATCGTTGAGGTATTCGGTGGCGGAGGTGCGGGTCATCATGTTGAGGGCGGCCTTGGCCATGTTGGTGTGGGGATGGCGTGCGGTCTTGAATCGGCGATAGAACTGCCCCTCGACGGCGGAGACATTGACGATGTGTTTGTCGAGGGTGGGCACGCGTTGGAGGAGGGGTTTCAACCGGGCGTTGATGAGGAACGGGGCGACGGCATTGACCAGTTGGACCTCGAGGAGTTCAACGGAAGACACCTCGGCGAGGGTCAGACGCCAGGAATTGCGTCCACGGAGATCGACCTGTTGGAGGTCGCGGTCGAGTTGACCTGCGGGGAACAGTTCCGGTTGGCCCTTCCATTCCTCGGGAAGCAGGGGGAGTCGGGCGAGTTCGGCCGAATGCAGGATGCCGGCGATGGGGCCTGGGCTGCCGGCCAGGAGGGGGCCGACGGCGCCGGTGGACGGGTTGGTGCCCCGGAGATCCTCGTAGGCGCCGAGGAGATGGCGTGCGGAATCCGACAGGGTGCCGGCCGAAGCCAGTTCACGATCCATCATGTGGGCGTAGAAATCCGGCGGGCGCCGGACGGTCTGGCAGGCGTTGTTGATGATGAAGTCCAGACGGTCGCGGGTGTTGAGAAGGTGGGTGCAGAAGGCCTCGACACTGGGTGTATGGCGGAGATCGAGCCCGAAGATCTCGAGACGGTCGCTCCACTGGGCGAAGTCGGGTTCCTGGGAATAACGTTCGGCGGAATCGCGGGGGAACCGGGTGGTAACAATGAGGCGGGCGCCGCAGCGCAGGAGTTTGAGACCGGCCTGGTAGCCGATCTTGACGCGACCGCCGGTGAGCAGGGCGACGCGACCGCGGAGATCGGCGAGTTCGGTCCGTTTGAAGGCGTTGAAGTCACCGCATTCGGGACAGAGCTTGTCGTAGAAATGATGGACCTGGGTGAAGTCGCGCTTGCAGATGTAGCACCGATGCGGTTCGTCGAGTTCCGGGCCGGGGGCGGGCATGAAGCCGGGTGGAGGGGAGATGTTGGGCGCGGTGAAGATGGGATCCTGGCGCAGCTTGCGGATGGTGGTCTGGTTGAGCTTGGCCTGTTTGCGTTCGACCTGGGCGAGGCGTTGGCCGCGGGCGCGGGCACGGCTGATGCGGCGACGGACGTCGGGGTTGGGGCTGAAGATTTCGGCGGCGACGCGTCGCAGGCGGGTGAGGTCCTCGGGAGAAAGGGCGGCGAGCATCGCCGGGTCAGCGGCGGCTTCTTCGAGGGCAGTGATGGCTGCCTGCAAGCGCGCGAAAGGCGCCGGATCGTTCATGTGAGGGCGGAGCGTCCCTGAACGGGCGGGGGACCGCCAGTGTGGGATGACGGGGTCCGTCTGAAAACATCCCTGGGAGGGGGATGGCCGGCCGGTGAGGAAAAAAGACGGGGCCGGCACTGGCCGGCCCCGTTCGTACTGCATCAGTCGACCGGATCAGGGCTGGTTTAACCGGTAGAACCGGGTGCCGTTGCCGGGCGTGACGGTGACCTTCTTGAGGCCGCCTTCCTCGACGACGGTTCCGGCGGCGGCGCCCCAGGCGGCGGGGATGAGGGTGTCGGAAGCCTGGAGGACGAAGCCGGTGGAGGGAGCGGGCCAGGAGATGACGACATTGGCTCCCTCGGCGGTGATGGCGAGTTCGGGTGCCTCACCGGTGGGCAGGTGGGAGGAGGTCACCTGCAAGGCAGCGAGCGAGGTGAGGCCACCGGCATTGAACACGACCATGAACGAACCGCTGACGGGCGAGTACTTCACGTTCTGGACGTCGGGTCCGGTGCCGATGTTGGCGCCGGAATCGGCGATGAAATACGGCAGGCCCAGTTGGCTGGGGAGGGGGGCGCCGTCGGGCCCGAGCAGGGTTGCCACATAGGCGGCGGGCAGGCCGAGTTCGCTGTCGAAGGCCTGATGTCCCAGCACAATGACACCGCTGACGGGATCGACGGCAAACTGGGGGTGCTGGTGTTTGAAGGGATTGGCACCGGTACCGGAGAGGTAGGGAATCTCGGGACGGCTGCTGGTGAAGGCATAGGTGGGGCCTGCGCCTATGGTGTGATAGGAGATCTCGCCGTTGGCGGTGCCATTGCCATGATCGAACGCGGTCAGGAGTTCGCCATTGAAGGGGTTCACGACCGAGGCGGGGTGTCCTTCGGTTCCGGGGGTGCCATCGCCGAGGGCCTGTTCCACGGTGGACACCAGGGCTCCCTGGCTGTCGGGAACGGTCTGGACCACGGAACCGACGATCCGGTTCTTCAGGGTGCCCGTGGAGCCGTTGGAGTTGTCGGTGTTGGACACGTAGAAGAACACATCGAGGTCGGGCAGGTAGCTGACGTCCGGATCATCTTCGTCCCCGACGGTCTGCAATTTGTCGAACCGGGTGAACTG
>CAZDYB010000126.1:0-10145 GCA_964509045.1 uncultured Akkermansia sp. | reverse complement strand
ACTTCTGGAGCCGCTGGCGGGCGGGTCGCGCCTTTCACCCTCCACCCCTTATCCCTTTCCACTGACCGCTCAGTTCCCAACCTCAACCCATCATTCCCATGGACCATCGTATCCCTGTCACCGTGCTCACCGGCTTCCTTGGATCCGGCAAGACCACCCTCCTCAACCACATCCTTACCGCCCAACACGGACGGCGGATTGCGGTCATCGAAAACGAGTTCGGCGAGATCGGCATCGACAACGAGCTCGTGATCCAAGCGGAGGAGGAGGTTTTCGAGATGAACAACGGCTGCATCTGCTGCACCGTCCGAGGCGATCTCATCCGGATCCTCGGCCAGTTGCTCAAGCGCCGGGACAAGTTCGACTATATCCTGGTCGAGACGACCGGACTGGCGGACCCGGGACCGGTGGCGCAGACGTTCATCGTCGATGACGAGATGAAGGAGGCATTCCGGTTGGATGGGATCGTTACGATCGTGGACGCCAAACACGTCTCGATCCACCTGGACGACAGTGACGAGTGCCAGGCCCAGATTGCCTTTGCCGACACAGTCCTGCTCAACAAGGTGGATCTCGTTTCCGAGGCGGATCTGGCGGCGTTGGAAGGGCGCATCCGACGGCTGAACTCAGCGGCGACGTTATACCGGACGAGAAACGCCGAGTTGCCAGTGGAGCGGGTGGTGAATCTCCATGCCTTTGATCTCGGGCATAAGCTTTCGGTGAACGAGGATTTCCTGCGGGAAGAACTGCCGTTCGAGTGGGGTGGAATCTACCAGCTTGAAGCCGGGACCGGTGAACTCTGCTTCCAGCCGGGTCCGGATCCGGTGATCGACCTGTGCCTGTTGGCGGTGCCGGATGCGGACCCGGAGACGCTGCATGCGGAGCGCTTGACGGCGATGAGGCTGTTCAGCCTGCCGGGAACGGCAGTTGAACCGGGTTCATCGGTGGTTCCGTCGGGCCGGCTGTACGAGCTGCAACTCGATGATGCGTCGCCGAGTGTTTTTACGCTGCGGGTACCGCATGCCGGATGCTATGCGCTCTACACCCAGCATGGGCCTGATGAGTTTGCGATGACCTTCACCCACGGGGGCCGGGCGGTGGAGCCGATGGTGACACGGGAGTACTCGTTGCCGGGGCATGAACATGATGAATCGGTGAGCAGCGTTGGAATCGTGGAGGCGCACGGGCTGGATGCAGGGAAGGTGAATGCGTGGATGAGCGAGTTGTTGCAGACCAAGGGTGCTGACATTTTCCGGATGAAGGGCGTCCTGAACATCCAGGGGAGCCCCAACCGGGTTGTGTTCCAGGGTGTCCACATGCTGTTCGAGGCCAAGCCGGATCGTCCCTGGAAGTCTGGGGAGCCTCGCCAGAACCAACTCATCTTCATCGGACGCAATCTGGACCGGGATGGATTGAAGGCCGGATTTCGGAGTTGTCTCGCTTGAGGTGGTGAGGGTGGCCACGGGGTGATCGTTCGCGACGACCAGGATCGCCCGACGAGTCTGCCGGGAGACGTTGCGCCTTTGCGTCGTTGCGTGAGGCTACCTTGCACGCCATGGGGCATGCGCAGGGCTAGGGGTTGGTGATGACGATGCTGCCTCCCCCGACCACCAGCGACGGCGCCGCGGTGTCAGGGGCGCCCAGTCCGCTGTCGTACACCACTCCATCGCCATCGCTCCAGATCCTGACGCGGAACGTGTCGGGCTTGCGTCCTGCCGCCAGGTCGCCGTCGACGACGGTCACCATGCAGTGGTAGCTGCCGGTTCCGTTGATGGTCCCGGTGCCCAGGCACATGGCCTGGGAGCCGTTGACCACCAGCCACTCGTAGGTGGATCCCTTGAAGTTCAGGTTCGCTTCCTTGAACTGCAGTTTGAGCTGGCCAGCCGGCGCGGTCGCGCCTTTCAGGTACTTGGCGACAAATCCGAAGTTCATCTTCCCGGTGAGTCCTCGGTCGCCGGCCCAGGCCCCGGCTGGGGAGGCGATCCAGCCGCCGCCCGTGACGAACCCGCCCTCAGGATTGTAGATCACGACCCGGGCGGTGGCCGAGCCTTCCAGGCTCCCGTCGTCCACCGCCATCCTCAGCTCCGCGATGGCCGCCGCAGGCCCCGCGGTGAAGGTGGGGTTGTTGTAACCGTGCTCATAGGTCAGCGTCCCCACGTCCGGCGCCTGGGTCCACGCGAGGTACCTGAGGACATCCCCATCCGGGTCCCAACTGAGCGCGCCCGTCAGCGCAACGGGCTTACCCACGGCGGTCAGGTACGGGCCACCCGCGTTCGCGAGGGGCGGCTGGTTCAGCGGGTTGTGGACGGGGTCCCCGCTTTCGACCTGGAAGTCGGGGCTGCTGAGGCTGCCGACGGCCGACTCCCCGATCACATCCTCCAGCAGCAGATCTCCCGACGAGCGCACGGCGCCGCCGATGACCGTGACCGATCCCGCCACCGAGAACTCCTGGGCGTGGGCCGGGGCAAAGAATGCCTGCGTCGCCAGCAAAAGCAGGGCGGTACGCGGTGCGAGCCAGATCTTGTTCATTCTGTTTGGGGCTGGAGGGACGGCTACAGCCTGGTCACGCTGTTGCCGTCCTTGTTGACCACCCAGAGGTTGGCGCCATCGAACGCGAGGGCGACGGGAGCGTGGCCGACCCCGAGGGTGGCGACCACCGCGCCGGTCGCCGGGTCCAGCTTGCTCACGCTGTTGCCGCCCTGGTTCGTCACCCAGATGTTCGTGCCGTCGAAGGCGAGCGCCGACGGAGCCTGGCCCACGGCATACGAGCCCAGCACGACGCCGGTGGTCGGATCCAGCTTGGTGACGTTGTCACTGCCCTGATTCGCCACCCAGACGTGGGCGCCGTCGAAGGCCACCGCCGACGGGGCAAACCCCACTCCGATGGGACCGGACACGACCCCGGTGGTCAGGTCGATCCGGTGGACGCAGTTGCCGCTGGGGCTGGCGACCCAGAGTCGGGTCAACCCGCTCTCAAAGCCGACCGCCACCGCCGCCGGGGGCACGCCGGTCGTGTAGCCTCCTTGAAGTCCGTCGGCGGGGCGCAACCCGTGGAGGGCGCCGGCGATTGAGTTGCCCACCCAGACACTGGACCCATCGAAGGCGATGCCACCGGGAGCCGAGGCCTTGGGCGCGAACCAGTGGGGAAGCCAGAGCCCTGGGGGGTGGGGGACCGGGGTGAACCCGCCGTTCGCCAGGTCCGAGTAGTAGCGGCCGACAATGGCCCCGGAGGTGTTCAGCCGGTTCAGCACCGTGATCGGCACCGTGACATAGACGTTGCCGAGGAGGGCCGTCGATGTCGATGCGCACGCCACCCAGATATCGGTCCCGTCAAATGCGATGCCCGCGGGTGGGGCGTCGACGGGGAAGGTATCGATCTCGGTGCCGGACATGTTCAGCCGGGTGACCGAGCTGCTCCCGGAGTTGGCGACCCACAGGCGTGCGCCATCGAAGGTGATCGCCACGGGAGCCGCCCCGACCCCGAAGCTGGCGGTGGTGGTTTCCGGATCATACCAGCGCAGCGTCGCAACCTGATACGGCGTCATGATGCGCGGCGTGCCGCGTCCCCTCAGCCCCTGTGGCCCCTGGGCGCCCTGCGGACCTTGGGCGCCGGGCGCTCCGGGGGGACCTTGGGGTCCCGGCGGCCCCTGCGGTCCCTCGACCGCCGTCGGAATCACGCCGGACGCGAGGTCGGCTGCCGTGATGCTGCCGTCCGCAATGTGGAACGTGGTGATGGCCCCTTCACCGATCTGTTGCTGGCCGATGGCTCCGTCATCGATCTGCCCGCGGCCCACCGCCCTGTCGGCCAAATGGTTGCGTCCGATCGCCCGGTCATCCACCTGGCCCTGGCCGATGGCCTTGTCGGCCACGTGGTCCCTGCCGATGGCCTTGTTCGCCACGGTGTCGGCCTTGCCGGCGTTTTCCGACCTCTGCGAGCGCTCGGCGTTGTTGGCATGATCCGCCCGCAGCGAGAAGGGAACCGAGGCCAGCGCCTGGCGTGGGCTCATCTCCTCCGTGGTGCCCACGCTGATTCCGAGGAACGCCTGCCCTCCCGAGAGCGCGCCGGTGTTGATCGGTTGGACCGAGCCGAGCAACAGGCTGAACACCCCGTTGTCGACAGCCACCGCCTGGGTTTCATACCACAACAGGTTGCCCCCGTTCGCCGCGTCGTAGATCGCAAAGGTCATGTCGTAGGTTCCCGTGAGGCGTCCCTGCGGGCCGCGCAGGGTTCCCTGGTAGTTGATCGTGGCCGGGATCTCGCTGGCGCGGGCGCGCGCACCTCCCGTTCCGGCGAGGAGGCTGCTGAGAAGGATCCCCAGCAGCAGGGAGCGCACGATATGGGCGTGGATGGTTTTCACTGGGTTAGTAGGTCAGGATGGGTCGGGTGATCCGAGGTGGGTCACGGTGCAATGCCGAAGCTCTGCCGCCCGCCGCCCTGGGGCGGGGCATTGCGGTCAGGGCGCATCTCCGAGTGGTAGGCGGATTCATCTTGTCCCCCCTCTATGCGCATCGCGAAGGCGAAAAGTATGGACCGAGTTTCGAATTTTTCCCTTTCTCCGTGCCCGAGGTCCCGGAAACACCGGGAATCGCCTGCCACGCGCAGCCGTCTACAGCCCTAGTTTTGTGGCCTGTGCATGTTACAGGAGATGGGACAGGACGACTGACAGGCGTTGGGGGAGGATCGTCTGCTGTCTATCGTGGCGACTCGGCGGCTCCACGGCGCGAGTTACGGCTGCTGCCGGGCGAGCGATTCTCGGAGCGCGACCTGAAGGGCGATTTGACGGGAACGCGTCGTCAGGGACGGGTCGGCTTTGAGATGTGCAACGACCTGGTGGGCGTTACCCAGTTCGGCGAAGAGCCGCTGCACTATCGGCTCGACCTGCGCCAGGAGGGTTTGCCGCTCGCGCCTTGCCTGCACGCGTTCGTTCAGCGGTTGGGTATCCCAGAGGCGAACGGTGTCGTCGCCCGAGCCGGAAATGAGCTGCTGGCTGTCGGCCCGCCAGGCCAGCGAATAGACGTAGTCTTCGTGGCCGGCCAGCCGTGCCACCGGATCGAAAGTCTCGGCATCCCAGATGCGGATGTTGTCGTCGCCGCCGCCATGGGCTCGACCGCGGGCTGCCCATCGGCGGTGCGCCACACTCGAGCCTCCCGATCGCTGACGCGTGCGCTTCGCAACCGTCGGGGGCCAATGGTCGTCAGCTTCGTTCCTCGAGAACTGAGGTGGATCCCACACGGGTCGGGACGGATGGAACGAGCTCGTTCGAGGCGTCCCCCCTTGCCGGGGACCCCTTCCGCCGGAACAGGGGTGCCCGCGGGAACCGGCGGCCGTTCAGCGTCTCGCCAATCACGGTCGAGCGCACAAGATAGTGGTAGCTGGGCAGCATGATCGCCATGGCCGCCACGTTCAGCAGGGCGAACTTCAGCAGCCATGGCGCCTCCCAGTTCACCATCGGGATCTCCAGGAAGAACAGGACCGGCAGGTGGATCAGGTAGAGCCAGTACGAGGCATCCGCCATGTACCGCCAGGTCGCGTGCGGGTGACTGAAATAGCGCCGGAAGAACCCCAGGAATCCGAAGGTCAGCAGCCAACTCATCAGGCAATAGACGCCAGTGTAAGCGACGCCTGTCCACCACACGGACCGGTCCTGCCAGGAACTGGATGCAAAGCGCCCCGGAAACGCGGCCTCCAACACCAACCGGTTCGCCGTTCTGATCTCATGCGGTTTGCGTTCGGCTGAGGGCACCGTCTTCAAACGGGCCGCCTCGACGGGCAGTGCTGAGCCCGGCAGTTCCAGACCGTCGATCAGATTCCCGGACGTGAGCACCTTGAAACTCAGATACCCGGCAAAACCGATTCGCTGATTCAGGGTGGGGGGTTCCTCCGCTTCGAGGAGCCGACGCGCGGGCTGCGGCAGCTGATTCCAGATGCGCCCCGCCAGTGTGGCGTCGCCCGTGTCCTTTTGGGCCAGCAGGTCCCCGCGGAATCCGGACCAGTCGCGGAATTCGGCCTGGTCGAGCCCGGGGTAGATCAGGAGGTCGGTAGTCGCCTCACGCTGGTAGTTCCTCGCGTAGAACCCGAACATGCCGAGGGACAGCGCGCACCCGATCACCAGCAGGCCCTTCCAGCGACGGTCCGCAGATTCGAGCAACTGGGGCCGCGCATAGAAGAACCAGCCCACGCCGAAGAACAGCCAGTAGGTCAGGAAACTGGTCCGGTGGGGCGTCAGCTTACCAGGGGTTGGGACGACATCCCAATTGGGGGGCAGGTTGACCAGGGTGGTGGCCACGGCAAGCCACAGCACGCTCCAGGGGGACTGAAGGATGCGGGTCAGAACTCCGGCGCACGCCGCCTGCATCCGCCCCTGTCGATCCACAACCCGCTGCACGACGATCTGGCAGGCGATGGTGGCGGCGTAGAGCAACAGGAGGAGGTACAGGAACCACAGGTGGATCAGCCGGTACCCGCTGCGAAAGGTCTCCCAGTTGGTGAAGGTGGCCGCGAACCGCTCCCAAATGCCGGTTCCCGTCATGTCCGCCCCGGTCACCGTGGCCGCCCAGTTGTACTGCCACTTGATCAGCGGATAACCAATGACCCATCCGATCAGCAGTGGGAGGCCGATGCGCTTGAGCCGCTGGAACAGGAACTCCCGGTAGCCGCGCCGGGCGCAGACCATGCTCGCGAAGAAGCCGGCGATGAAGATGAAGGCCTGCATCCGGAACACGTGGGTCCAGTAGGTCACAAACCAGGTCACCCCGTTGGAGGTCGCGTCCGCCACCGGCGCGCCCCATTGCGCCGGGACATACAGCCAAGCCGCATGGAGGACGACCCCCAGCAGCATGGCGCTCGCGCGCATGGCATCCAGGGAGTGGTAACGAGGGGGTTCCTGGTGGTTAGTGCTCATGGCGTGGCTGGATATCGGTGCAAAGGGCTTACAGGGAGGGGGGCACTGGGTCGTCGGGTGGTGTTCTTGTCCCCCCCCTCTATGCGCATCGCGAAGGCGAAAGGTATGGACCGAGTGTGGATATTTTACTTTTTCCGCCGTGCTCGAACTCCCGGAAACACCACGGAGCGCCTCCTCGTGGAGCCGTCTACAACGCAAGTCATTCGCCCTGGGCCTTTTGCCGGCGATGCGATGGGGTGGCTGCCGGGCGTTTGAGTAGGATCCTCCTGCCGTCCATCGTGCCGACTCGGCAGGACGTCGGCGGCTCCACGGCGCGAGTTACGGCTGCTGCCGGGCGAGCGATTCTCGGAGCGCGACCTGAAGGGCGATTTGACGGGAACGCGTCGTCAGGGACGGGTCGGCTTTGAGATGTGCAACGACCTGGTGGGCGTTACCCAGTTCGGCGAAGAGCCGCTGCACTATCGGCTCGACCTGCGCCAGGAGGGTTTGCCGCTCGCGCCTTGCCTGCACGCGTTCGTTCAGCGGTTGGGTATCCCAGAGGCGAACGGTGTCGTCGCCCGAGCCGGAAATGAGCTGCTGGCTGTCGGCCCGCCAGGCCAGCGAATAGACGTAGTCTTCGTGGCCGGCCAGCCGTGCCACCGGATCAAAGGTCTCGGCATCCCAGATGCGGATGTGGTCGTCGTCGCCGCCGCTGGCGATGCGTTTGCCGTCCGGACTATAGATGGCGCAGAGCACGCGACCTTCGTGTCCGACCAGATCATGCAGGCGTGTGCCGGTCGCCGTGTCCCAGACTCGCACGACGCCATCCTCCGAAGTCGTGAGGATGCGACGGCTGTCGGGACTGAAGGCTACGGAACGAACCCCCCTTCCGTGACCGTGCGGCCAGCGGCGCACCAACTCCAGGGATTGGGGGTCCAGGAGGTCGATCGTGGGCTCTGCCCCTTGGCACACACTGATGACGGTGCCGTCGTGACTCCACGCCGCGCGTGCGTAACCCTGGCCGCCGCTGCGGACGTCCAGCTTCCGCGACTTGCGCAGGACGCCCGTCCGGGCGTCCGCCAGGTACGCAACGCCTTGCAGATGGTCCACCCAAAACAGCGTTTCGGCGGCCGGATCGAACGCCAGGGAATCAATGGGCGGGGAGTCATGAGCTTCGCCCAGCTCAGTGATGGTGGCGACCGTCGTTCCTGTGGCGGTATCGAGGACTTCGATGCGGCTGATTCTCTCACTCGCCCCAAAAACAGAAACCGCCAGAAGCGACCCGTCGGTCGACAGCGCGGCGGCGCGTACCCAGCGGCCCGCCGCCCCCCAGGCGGCGATTTCTTCGCCGGTGGCCGCATCCCAGAAGCGCAGACTGCCCGCGTGCCCTGCGAAGCCGTCCCAGCCACCCGAGTAAATCGTGGCCCCATCCGGGGATATCTGCACCGGGTAGACATAGCTGCGATGCCCGCGCAGCACCCGGGAATCCAGCGACCCCACGTCCCAGAATCGAACCCCGTCGGCATGACCGATGATCAGAGTCCGCCCGTCGGGAAGAAAACCCGGGTGCGTGCCCTCGGTTTGAAGCACGGCTCGGAGGTTGCCCGAACGTGTGTCCCACAGACGCAGTGACCGATTCAGGTCGGACGAGGCCAGCAGTGAACCATCCGGCGAGAAGCCCAACCCCAGTATGAAACTGGCGTGACCATGCAGCGTCGCCATCAACACGGGGGGACGGACGGCGACGTCGGTGATGCGGATGATGGTGCCGTCGAGCGACCCCGAGGCGAGCCACCGCCCATCCGGACTAAACGCGAGAGCCGTCACCGTGTTTCGATGCGCCTCGAACGTGTCGACGAACTGAAGGGAATCGGCGTCCAGCAACGCGACTTGCCCCAACGCCGGGGAGAAAGCCAAGCGCTGACCGTCCGGGCGAAAGCAGGATTCAACTCCGTCGGATGCGTTCACGTTCAACTGGTGCGTCGCTCCCGAGACCAAGTTCGTGATCCTAAAGTGTCCTTCCTCGCTGTAGGCAACCCGGGAGCCGTCCGGCGTGGCTGAGAAGTGGCCTGGAAGAGGCAGGGTGGAGAGCAACGTCCCTCGCTCCAGGTCCCAGAGCTCAATTCCTACGGAGGGGCCAGGCCCCAGCTGGGCGAGGAGCTGCCTTCCACCCAGCAGCAACTGGGCATGGAGGTAGTTGCGGCGGGTAGGGAGCGTCGCCAGCAACTCCCCCGTTTCCATATCCCGGCGATAGATACCCCCCAGGGGTGCACCGAAAACGTCGTAGTACGATTGCCCATCCGGCATCACGAGGATTCTGGATGGGGACGTTCGCGGATAACGGAAAGCTCGGACGCTCAGATCCAACTGGCTGGAAAGATGTCGCCATTCCCAGCCACGCAGGCCGGTCGGCACGCTGTCCAGGTAGGACCGGACGTTGTCGATCTTCCCGCGTTCGAGCGCGTCCGACGCGCCGAGCATGCCGGCCGAATAGGCCTGGCGAAGGGCGTTGGTTTCGGCGAGACGCGCCGCCCTTTCGGCAGCCTGGGCGGCGACGGCCTGTTGGCTGGCGATGGCGGCATTCTGGTCGGCCTCGATGCGGGCCACGGTGGCGCGCCTCAGTCCAAGACTGGTGCCGATGAAACCGGCCAGGATCAGGAGCACGATGGTCGCGCCGACAGCCGCCGGCCATTTGTGGCGGGCGATGAACTTCTTGAGGATGTAAGCGGTGCTCGGGGGACCGGCCATGACAGGCTCGTTCCGCAAATGCCGCTGGATATCCATGGCCAGATCGTTGGCGGTCTCGTAACGGCGGTTGCGGTCCTTCTCCAGGCATTTCATCACGATCCAATCCAGATCGCCTCGGATCCGAGCAATTTGTTCTTTGAGACGCAGCCGACGACGCGCGGCGCGGTTCTCGTCGTCCGCAGGAATCGCCAGGCCAGTCGTGGATTTGCCTGGTTTCGCCTCGCCGGCGACGAGCTCCTGGGTCAGCAGCGTGCTGGGGCGTGGGGCTTCCTTCTCCCGGATGGTCTTGCGCACTCCTTCGAGTCCGGAAGCCATGAGTTCCTTGCTCCCGAACGGTGTTCGACCGGTCAGCAGTTCGCAGAGCAACACGCCCAGGCTGTAAATGTCACTGCGTGTATCGAGGTCCAATCCACTCATTTCCGCCTGTTCCGGGCTCATGTAGGCCGGAGAACCGATGAAATGGTGCATCTGGGTGTAGATGGTCGCCTCGGTCAGCCGGCCTTCGATCGCCTTGGC
>CAZDYB010000125.1:0-10158 GCA_964509045.1 uncultured Akkermansia sp. | reverse complement strand
ACGCCAACATGCGGTGGCCCGACGCGAGGCACTCAAGGTGCGACCCGCTCGCCTGGACTGAGGACAGGGGGGTGATGGGCCTGCCGGTCCCGGGGAGCATCCCCTATTTCGGCACCACACCGCCGCGCTGCAACTTCAGCAACTTGGGAACAATCACCGCCTGGCAGTACGGCTGATTCGGGTTCTTCCGGAAATAGTCCTGATGCACTTCCTCCGCCCGGTAGAACTTCGCGAGCGGAACGATTTCCGTGACGATCTTTCCGGAGTGCAACCGGGCATTGGCGATGGCCTTGGACCGTTCCGCCACCGCCAGTTGTCCGGGGTCATGATACAGGATGATTGATCGGTACTGCGGTCCGACATCGGCCCCCTGGCGATCCGGAGTGGTGGGGTCATGAGCCACCCAGAACACTTCGAGCAACTGTTCGAAGGTGATCACCGAAGGATCGAACTCGACCTGCACCACCTCCGCATGGCCGGTGGTCTTTTCGCAGACCTCGCGATACGTCGGGTTCTCCTTGTGCCCACCGGCGTAGCCGCTCACCACCGATTTCACCCCGGGCAACCGCTCGAGGAACGCCTCGATGCACCAGAAACATCCGCCGCCAATCGTTGCCAGTTCCGTCATGTTCGTTCCCTTCGCCTTCGATTGCCCACCAACACCCGTCGCCGGTTCCGCTCCGGTCAACATCGCCGCCATCCCCACCCCGAGGATCCAGCCCAACCATCCACCCATCCTGTCCGGTTTCATCTTCACCCTTCCACCCTGCCGTCGATACCCCGTTTCTTCAACCCTCCCCACGACATCCCATCGTCAACAACAGGTTCGCCCACAACGCCCGATCCCCCGTCTGGATCGTCAACACATGGTCCGGCGACTCCACCGCCTGGTAGAAGTCCCATTTCGAAATCGGTTCCGGCACGATTTCGCTCCCGCTCGCCGCCAGGATCCGACGGAACTCCTTCCACACCGGCGGTTCACCCAGCCGCGCATAGGCGTCATCCGGCGGGATCCCCATGGTGTTCACCGCATCGACCGGCACCGCGCTCAGGATCGCCTCCAATACCTGGCACACCGTCACCACCCCCGGCGACAGATTCAACGAGACGAGCTGGGCATTCGGCCCGCGCTTGGTTGATGCCGGATAATTGCCGTCGGCTATCAGGATCTTCGAATGATGTCCCGCCCGGGCCAACACCGCGTTGATCTCAGGATGAATGAGCGTGTGCTTCAACATGGGGAATGAACGATGCCGCACCGATTGCACCGATTGAAGCCAGGAAGGACGGTTGAGCCGCAGATTTCTCAGATTTCGCAGATCATCCGGAAATCATGGAACGGCAGCCATCACCCCACGCGCTGCCACCTCCCGTTGGTCCGATCTTATCCCACTACCCCTCCACCTTCGCAATCTGCGGCTTCCCAACCTCCATTTCCCTCCCCTTCTGCGGTGAATCCTCCCAGCCCTCACGATCCAGAAGCGCGGGAGGCAAAAGCTCACGCGAAGCCACGAAGGATTCTCCGAAGCACGCTCAACAGATGGCCAAACCCATTCTCCTCCCCGTTCAACATCTGCGTAATCTGCGCAATCTGCGGCTTCCCCACCTCCATTTACCTCCACTTCATCTGCGCCATCTGGCTTAAGCCGTCGTCCGGAACCACCGCCGGAACTCCGTCATCGTCCGCGTCATCGCCGTTTCCGGATCCGGCCGCGGACGGACCTCGGCCGAGATCCACCCCCCGTACCCCACATCACGCAACGCCGCCGCCACCGGGCCCATGTCCAGATGTCCCAGACCCATCGCCTGACGGTTGGTATCCGCAAAGTGCAGATGCCCCAGCAACGGTCCCGCCCGACGGATCGCCGCCGCGATGTCCGCCTCCTCGATGTTCATGTGGAAGAGATCCAGCAACAACCGGACGTTGCGGGTGCGCAGGGTCGGCAGGAACTCCAGCACCTCGTCCACCGTGTTGAACAGGTTGGTCTCGTACCGGTTCAACGGTTCGAACAACAACGGCACCTCCAATGCATGCGCACGCGGCCCCAGTTGGTCCAACTCCTCCTTCAACCAACCCAGGGCCTCCTCCCGCGCCACTCCATCCGCCACCCGTCCCTGCATCGACCCGATGATCGCCGGCGCCCCGAACCCACCCGCGAAATCAACAATCGCCGCCGCAAAATCCCGCGCACACATCCGCACATGCGGATCCGGGTCGGTCAGCGACAGCTTCCGCCGCACCCAACCCGCTCCCGTACCCATCGCCGCCAGCGTCAACCCGTGCGCCACCAACTGCTCCCGCAACACGAACCCATCCAATTCATCCGCATGTCCCGGAAAGATCTCGACCCCGTCAAACCCGGCCCGGGCTGCCTCCGCCATCGACGGCCCCAACTCCCCATGCAACACGAACGGACCCTGCCGCGCCTCCTCCACCAGACACACCGTGACCGCGCATCGATTCATCACGCATCACCCTGATGAAATCCATGCCCCCAACGCAACCACCCAGCCCACCCATGGCCGGGAATACGAGACTCCATGCCATCCCCGCCGCTCCTTTCCCGGGCTCGATGGCAGGATTCGAGGCTCGCCCTCATTTCATCCTCGTACTCGGGTCCGATGCCGCCCCTGCCGAAAACCACTCGCCCAACCCATTGCACCACCCCATAACGCCTCCATGCTGCGCCAGGCATTCTGCCTCCTCCTCTTCCTCACCTCACTCCAGGCCCAGATCGATCCACCCCGCTTCACCGATCCGGATCGCCAGAGCCGCATCCTCGCCCTGGCGCCCGAGCTCGACGCCCTCTATCGCGCCCACGCCGCCTCCAATCATATCCCCGGCTTCATCTACGGCATCGTTGTCGACGGGCAACTCGTTCATTCCCTCGCCCACGGCACCGCCCACATCAGGAAACAGTTGCCCGTCCGGGCCGATACCCGATTCCGCATCGCCTCCATGACCAAGAGCTTCACCGCCCTCGCCATCCTCAAGCTCCGCGATGCCCGACGGCTTTCCCTGTCGGATCCCGTATCCCGTTACCTGCCCCGCTTCCGCAAGACCCCAGCCCACACCCACGATTCACCCGTCGTCACCATCGCCCATCTTCTCCGCATGGCCGGCGGATTCCCCCAGGACGACCCCTGGGGCGACCGGCGCCTGGCCGATTCCGTCCGCGAACTGGAGGCGTTGCTCGACGAAGGACTCACCCATTCCAATCCGCCCGGTGTCACCTGGGAATACAGCAACCTCGGCTACACCCTGCTCGGCCACATCATCACCCGCGTCAGTCGCCGCCCGTATCAGGAATACATCACCCGCGAAATCCTCCACCCGCTCGGCATGCACCAGACCGTCTGGGAATACTCCAGCGTCCCGGCCGACTCCCTCGCCCTCGGTTATCGCTGGGAAAACAATCAATGGCAGGCCGAACCCCTGCTCCATGACGGCACCTTCGGGGCCATGGGCGGACTCATCACCACCCTCGACGACTTCCATCGATACGTGGCCTTCCATCTCGATGCCTGGCCGCCTCGCAATGATCCGGATCCCTTTCCCGTATCCCGCGCCACCCGACGCGAGATGCATCGGCCCGCCGAGTTCATCGGTGTCGCCCTCGACACCACCGACGACGACTCCCCACCCGTCGCGCGTGCCAATGGCTATTCGTGCGGACTTTCCTGGCAGACCGATTCCCGCCACGTCACCCGGTTGCGCCATGCCGGAGGTCTGCCCGGATACGGCAGCGAGTACCGATTCCTGCCGGCGCACGGCATCGGCCTGATCGCCTTTGCCAACCGCACCTACGCCCCCATGACCGCCATCAACACCCGCGCCATGGAATTCCTCCTGGATCGCGCCCAACTCCCCACCCGCGTCCTTCCACCCTCCGCCATCCTACAGAAACGCGCCGCCCAACTCGCCCGCATCCTGGCCGACTGGCCCGAAGCCGAGCTGGCCGACGCCCTTGCCCCGAACTTCTTCCTCGATCGATCCCGGGAAGAATGGAGGAAACTGGCAGGCAACCAACTGGCAGGCATCGGCACCGTCACCGGAACCAGCGCTGTCCGTCCTGAAAACAACCTCCGCGGCCGCTTCGACATCACCGGCTCCGAAGGCAACCTCAGCGTCTTCTTCACCCTCACCCCGGAAGCGACGCCCCGGATCCAGGAAGTCCGTCTCGGCCCATGAATCGGTGAGCCAAGGCCCACCCATGGCAATCAAGGTCACAAGACTCCAATCCATCCCCGCCCCGCGCCTCCATCCTTTCAAAACCCGACCGCAAACGGCAACATCGCCAACGATGTCCGTCCTGTCGTTCCGTTCTTTCCTCCGACTCTGGGCCGCCCTTGCGCTGGGGACCGGCGGGCTGTGGGCGCAGACGCCGCTGGATCCCAAACAAGTCGGGTACCTGAACGCCATCTCACGCGGCCGGCTCTCAGGTCGTTGGGTGGAACTCGGCACCAATCAACTGAAGGACCTCCGACTCAAGGCCGAGGCCTACGATGCCGAGATCCAGAAGCATCATCTCGCCGGTGGTTTGATCGTCTCCACCCGCTATTCCGACACCGAACGCACCCGGCTCGTGGCCTACGAGAACCTCAGCCAGAGCGCGGCCATGACCGGCTTCTACCTCGCTGGAATGGCCTACTGGTTCTCCGTCGACATCAAACCCCAGGCCCTCGAACGGATCCGCGAATCCCTCGCCGGCATCGAAACACTCCTCGGCGCCTCGGGTCGACCCGGGTACATCCCCGGATTCGCCGCTCCCGCCGATCTCGCCCCGTACCGCGCCGCCTATGCGACGCTTGGTGGAGCGGATCCGGCCCGGCCCGGACTCGGTCGCCAGGCCTTTGCCGGCACCGGGACCGCCAAGGACCTCGTCTGGATCGGGGGTGCATCCCGGGACACCTACAGCGGGGTCGCCTTCGGCCTCGGGATGACCTTCAAGCGGATCCGGGAACCCCGCATCCGCCAACGCGTCAGCAATGTCGTCGAACAGATCCTCCATCGCCTGGATGCCGATCAATGGCGCATCCGGGATGGCCAGGGTTCGGAGACGTTCGTCACACCGCTGCTGGAATGCGCGCTCCTGAGGCTCGGCACCACCGTCAACAACACCCGGTACAACGAACGTTACGAGGCTTCCGTCCAGCGTTTCATGGAGATCCCGCCCCCGGCCACCATCCGGTTCGGCGACCCCACCCCGACCATCTTTGCCGTGGCCAACCTCATGACCCTCACCGGTCTCGAAACCAACGAGACCCGCCGCCTCGGTTTCCAGGACAAACTCACCAAGATCTGGCGCGCCAGCGGTCCCGAACTCAATCCGTGGCTCGCTGCCGCCTACGTCAACGCCTTCGACCGGACTCCGAACGATGCCATCGCCGGCGCCACCCTTCAGGGTCTCCTGCATCAGTTCCCAGCCCCACCCCGCTGGCAGCTCGCCGCTCCGCCCCTCGCCACCAATACCCCCATGCTGACGGCCAATTCCCTTTCCTGGACCCTCTTCGCACGCCCACTCCCCGATCGTCCGGTCGCTCCCTTCCAATGGGCCAGCTCACCTCACGTTCCCCATCCCGGATCCAATGAACCCGTGGCCCATCCCGGCATCGATTTCATCACCACCTTCTGGATCGCACGCGATTCCGGGGTGATCCCCCACGAATCCATCCAACGCGCCCCGGTCATCCGCCCCGGTGCCCGCCCTCCCGTCCTGCGCCGTCCCGGCGCCACCAACGCGCCGCCCCGCACCAGTCCGCCACCCGGCGCCAGATAGCCGTCACCCCACGATCTGGCGTCGGGCAGATCCGCCATTCAACTCCACCAGCAATCGCACTTCGTCCTCCAGATCGAAGCCGTATTCCGTCGCCACCCGGGCGGCCAAATCCCCACGCCAGCTTGCCGGAAACAATTCCGCTCCATGCAACGCCCCGGCCAGGGCCCCGGCCAGCTGGGCGTAGGAGTCGGTGTCATGCCCCCATTCCAACGTGAGCATCAGAGCCGCCAACGGATCCCCCTCCGCCAACCGCCAACACGCCGCCATCACCACAAACGGGACCTGCGCCTCCCATTTCACCGTGTCCGCAAATTCCTTCTCCAATCCCGCAAACAGTCGCGCCGGCTGTCCTTCCGCAGCCTTCACCCATCGATCCGCCACACCCAGCCAACGATCCACCGCACGTGGACACCAGGGGATCCGCCCGTACCCGAATGGATCCGTACCCCGCAACACCGCCTCCATCGCTTCCCAACCCGACCCCACCCCGGACCCCTGACCCGGCACCGTGACCAATGCCTGGGCCAACCCCGCCACCAACCCGGCGTTGAGATCGCGCCCCCATCCGTTGTCGAAGAAGCCGATCGAATAGGCCGCCCGATACGCCCTCACCGGTTCCCCCGCAAACACCGCCGCCAACGGCAGACTCGTCATCTGCCCACAACAGGTCGCCAATCCGTTCCACATCCGCTCCGGCGGCAACGCCCGGTCCAGCCTCCGCTCCCCCAACACCCAACGCGCCGCGTACTCCCACTCCAACAACCATTCCCGGCTCAATCGCGCCCGCCCCGGATCACTCCTGAACCGGGACTGCTTCGACCACTCCAGATACGCTTCCGCCATCCCCTCCACATCAAGACGTCCCCGGCGTCGCACCCGCCGCAGAGCCCGCAACAACACCAGCTTGTGACGGGAATCGTCCGTCACCGTCCCCGCCGGCGCGCTGGCCGTCCAATGCGCATAAGGCGCCGGGTCCGGCCGGAACTACTCGTACCCACGCCATTGCCGCATCAACCGGCTCCGCGCTTCCTCCCGCCCAGCCCCATCCATCAACTCCCCCTCGCGCCAACGCTTCGGTCCCCCCGGCAAGCCCCACACCCGATCCATCGACTGGAACTCCGTCGGCCCTCCCAATGCATCCCCCAGGAAACTCCCGTACAACAATCCCCGGATCCGATCCTCCCGCACCCGGTCCACCGACATCGCCGCCGCCGATCCCACCGCCGATCCCACCGCCGCCAGGCCGGCACCCGCCCCGATGAAGTCCCGTCGTGTCATGGCCACACCCTCGCCGCTCCCGCCAATCTTCGTCCACCTTCCAGCAACCGGTCCCATCCCGGTTCCTTCACCAGTCCCACCCCCACCTCCAACCGCTCCAGCCGACCCGCCGGATCACATCCCAGTCCCAACTGCGCAAACCCGATCAGGCGTCGGACCATCTCGATGCCCGCCAACCGACACGCCAATTCCCCGTCAAATCCATCCGGCTCCCGATAGGCCCGTCGCCAGTCCTCCAGCAACCCGACCGGTTGTCCCGCCAACAACAGGTGCGCCCACCACACCCCCACATCAAACTCCGCTCGCCCCAGAAACCCAAACTCCGGATCAATCACCCGCAATCCGTCACCCGTCCGGATCAGGCTGCCCGGAAAGAAATCCCCATGGATCAAGGCCGGCCCATCCGCCAGGTACACCTCCCGCCCCACCCGCGCCACCCGTTCCCGCAACCCCGCATCCCCACGCAACAATTCCGCCGCCACCTTCAATCCCGGCGCAATCGCATCCAGGTCCGGCCCGTTCCCCGGTTCCCACGGGATTCGGAAAATGTGCGCATGATTGAGCGCCCGCATCTCCCGGTTCCGCAATCGTTCCGGCTCCGCCACCGCCACCCGATGCAGTCGACCCAGGTAATCCGCCAACCCAGCCTGTTCCCTTCCCCTCAACACTTCACCCCGGTATAGCCCCGTCAGATCGCCCCCCATCCCAAGGTCTTCCAACACCAACACCCGGGCCTGTGCATCCGAATGCATCAGGCGCGGCATCCGATCCGCCACCCCGGGCACCGCACGCACCGTCGAATAGAACTCCATCTCGCGACACGCCCGATCCCACGGCGCATCAAACTGCGGATACTTCTCCACCCACGGCCGCGACTGCTTGATCACCAGCGTCCCGTGCCGGGTCCAGGCCCGGACGGTGCAGTTCATGTTGCCCTCGCCCGCCGTCGCCATGCGCACAACCCCGTCCCCCGCACCCAACACGCCCGCCGCCTTCAACCAGGCTTCCAGTTCCTCCGGACGATCCGCCCTCAGCAGGAACATCCCCGGATGCACCCGCTGCAATGATTCCAGATCCATGGTCCCGGATCCTCACCCCACCGGGACCGGATTGGGAAGCCGCTGGATCCAACGAAAGATCGGGTTTGAATTCCCCGATTTGACCCCCCCGAATGGGTCCGTGCGCACCTACCAGAACTTCATCGGTGGTCAATGGTCCCCGGCCGCCTCCGGCAAGACCTTCGAAACCCGGAACCCGGCCGATACCCGGGAATCCGTGGCCACCTATCCCGCCAGCGCTGCTCCCGAGGCCGCTGCCGCCGTCAGCGCCGCCCGTGACGCCTTCCCGAAATGGGCCGCCACCACCGCCGTCGCCCGCGGCCGGATCCTCAGCAAGACCTCGCAGATCCTCGAGACCCGCAAGGCCGAACTTTCCGAACTCCTCGTGCGCGAGGAAGGCAAGACGCTCGCCGAGGCCACCGGCGAAGTGCAGCGCGCCATCGACATCTTCCGCTACTTCGGCGGCATCAGCTACACGCTCGGGGGGCAGACATTTCCCCACGATCTTCCCGGCAACCTGATGTTCACCCGGCGCGAACCCCTCGGTGTCGTCGCCCTCATCACCCCCTGGAACTTTCCCGTCGCCATCCCCGCCTGGAAACTCGCCCCCGCACTCCTCGCCGGAAACGCCGTCGTCCTCAAACCCGCCTCCCAGGCCCCCGCCCTCGCCCTCGAGATCGCCCGCGCCCTCCAGGAAGCCGGACTCCCCGCCGGCACCCTCAATGTCGTCGTCGGGGAAGGCCGTCCGTTCGGCGCCGAAATCGCCTCCAACCCCGCCGTCCAGGCCCTCAGCTTCACCGGTTCCCATGCCGTCGGCACCCAACTCTATCAGGCCGTCGCTCCCCGCCGCATCCGGTGCCAGCTCGAAATGGGTTCCAAAAACCCCACCCTCGTCCTCGCCGATGCCGATCTCGACCTCGCCGCCCGGCTCGTCGCCATCGCCGGGTTCGGTCTCACCGGACAGGCCTGCACCGCCACCAGCCGGGTGATCGTCGAACGTCCCGTCCTGGAGGCCTTCACCGAACGCCTCGTCGCCCTCGCCAAAAACCTCAGGATCGGTCCCGGTCTCACCCCCGGCACCCAGATGGGACCCGCCGTCAATGAAGCCGAGTTGATCGGCAACCTCGAGGCCATCCAGGCCGCACAGGCCGAAGGCGCACGCCTGGTCTGGGGCGGTCAACGCCTCACCGAGGGCGATCTCGCCCACGGCTGGTTCATGGAACCCGCCATCCTCACCGACGTCACCCCGTCCATGCGCATCGCCCGCGAGGAAGTGTTCGGCCCCGTCGTCGCCATCCTCGCCGTCGATTCCTTCGAGGAAGCCCTTTCGGTAGCCAACGGCGTCGATTTCGGCCTGTCCGCCAGCCTCATCACCCGCGACTTCAAAAAGGCCATGCTCTACAGCGAGCGGATCGAGGCCGGCGTGGTGAAGGTGAACCAGATCAGCACCGGCCTCGCCCTCCACGTCCCCTTCGGCGGCGTCAAACAAAGTTCCACCGACACCTTCCGCGAACAGGGCACCGCCGGACTCGATTTCTATTCCCGTACCAAGACCATCTATCTCGATTACTCCGCCTGAACCGGCCCCGGAGCGGCGAGGTTCGGTCGCCGTCCCCTTCAAACGGCGAGCAAACCTCGCCGCTCCGATCCCTTCCCCTCCCGCCTACTCCGCGCTCTCAGCGCCTGCCAATTCGAGCGTCGGCTCCGCCCGATCTCCCAGGTTCATCGCAGCAGAATACCTCGATGGATCAGGGTCGGGTCCTTGCTTGAAGACCTCTGTTTCCACGTGGTCGCCGGACAGCGGGTCACGCCACAAAAAAACGGGGGCGGCGATGCCGATCGCCGCCCCGTGACTTGCCCAGATGCGCTGAACGCAGGATTGGGAACCAGCTGGGTCCGCCCTATTCCCCGTTCAACCCGCTGAGAACCCCCGTCCAGAAGTGCTGCAACGCGCGGTTGGGATCCTTCGGTGGAGTAAACCCATCCAGTTCCAGCGCCGATACCGCTCCCTGCAGGACTTCCAAGGGGCTCAGGACTTCACC
>CAZDYB010000124.1:0-10192 GCA_964509045.1 uncultured Akkermansia sp. | reverse complement strand
GGAGACGGAGCCCGGGATACCTTTGGACGAGAGGCTCCCCATGGAATTGAGGGCCATGGTGAGGGGCATACCGGCCCTGAGAAGGTTGGCCAACTGCTGGGTGTAGGTGGCCAACTCCTGCAACTTCGGGCGGCGACGGCGCTGGAGGAGGTTCTTGATCGAGGCAGGCAGCCGGCCGCTGGACCCACCGGACCGTGCTTCGGCAGCAACCCGAGCTCCCTTGGCGGCGGTGACGGCAATCGGGAAGAGACCCTGTCTCTCAAGCTGAACCAAGGCGGTCGATCGATCGACGACATCCAGGACGCCTTCGACAGGTTCTCCTGTCCGTCGGCGCGCTTTGTAAACGAACTGTGCCATGGTTGCTGTGGTTGGATACCCACTGTCGCGACAAAGTTCCAGTCCGGGGCCGCAGGAGTTCTCAGATTGAAGGAGGCCGGACGATGACCGGGAGCGTGTCCGGGATCATTTCCGCATGAGGTAGGCGATCAGGTCCCTCACACCGGCTTCGTCGAGGGATTCAAGCAATCCCTCCGGCATGAGGGACAGGGTGGAACCTTCAGTTCCGGCGATCTCGATGACGGGAATTGCAACAACTTCGCCCAGTGTCTGAAGCTGGACGATGCGCTCGGTCCGAGAGCGAGTGAACCCGCTCAGGACACGGCCATCCTTCATGCTCAGGGTGACCAGATGGAACTCGGTCGGAACCGCCGCATTCGGATCGATGATGTTCTGCAACAGGTACTCCAGATTGTCGCGACCGCCACCCGTCAACTCCGGCCCGATTGCTCCGCCCTCGCCATTGAGCTTGTGGCACGCCGCACAGACCTGGTTGTAGAGGACGCGTCCCCGGGTTTCGTCTGCACCCTTCAGCACTTCAGAGGTCAGACGCGTCTTCCAGCGCCCGATCTGTTCCAGCTTGTCCGCCGTCGAATCCCGGAAAACTCCCCAGACCTTCCCCAACCGATCCGTCAGGATGGGATCGTTGAAACCGCGAATCTGACGTGCGTGAAAGGCCGTGAGTTCCGAACGCGGCACCCTGCCCGAGGCCACCGCATCCAGCACACGAGCCGCCCACGCGGACCGTGAGATCAGGACACTGAGCACCGGCCCCTTGTCGCTGGGTTCGATCGTGGCGAATCGGGCGAGAACGGCATCAGCCACAGCTGGATCCTGTTCCAGCCCAAGCCCCGAGGTGGCGATGACCGAAAGTCCCGGTTCACCCAGAACCGCTTCGCAGACCTCACGAAGCCCGGCAGCACGGCTCTCGATCAACGATCGCAGTGCGTCCCGGCGGACCTCGATGTCGGCCAACCGATCCAGCGCGGTCAATCGTGTGGCATCAATTGCGAGCGGGTCGTTGAACACCGCACCGAGGGCCCGGAATGACTCCCTGACTCTCGCGTCCTTGTTCCTCGCGAAGACCGGGGCCACGGATTTCCACGCTTCAGGCGGCGGCGCCTGACGTTCTCCCTTCAAGGCGTCCCGCATTCCGCCGAGGACATCGGCCTGCCAACGTGGGTCCGAACCCGCCCTCAACAGCAGGGTATTGAGCGGCGCCTCGGTCTTCCCGCGGATCCCGGTCAACCGTCGTGCGATGCAGCGCCGGGTGAGTGGCAACTCGCACTGGGCTCCCAGGGACGCCAGCATTGCCGGATCCGAGTCGGCGAGCGGTTCGACGCCATACCACAACATCTGCGGAATGCTGTGATCGGCGGCATCGGCTGCACGACCCATCAACGGACGGGCCAATGCGCTGCGCCGTTCCAGGGGCAAACGCTGCAACGCGGACGCGAGCGCGAGCCGCACAAATGGTGAAGATTCGATTTCAGCCAGGCGAACGAGCGATTCGCTGGAAGCCGTGTCCGTGGCGATCGCCGATCGGTCATCGACCAGGAAACGGATGGCCCAGGTCCGGACGTGCGGATTGGAGTGGTTCAATTGCGTTCGAAGGAACTCCGGGTCCGCCCCGCCGCTGGCGTGAAGCGACCAAAGGGCGCGGAGTTGTCCGACCAGTTCCGGGTCGCCCTTGAACTTGCGGAGCAAGGCATCGCGGACTGCTGCGAGATCCACGCCCGTTGCCGCGAGTTCCTGCCACCGCCGTCGGGCATGTCGGGCAAAGAACTCGTTCTTCTGATCCAGAAGCGGCAACAACCCCTCCGGCGTCCGCCCCACGACGTCCCCAACCACCGGGCGAACCGGTTGCTCGTGAGTGATCTTGTAGATCCGACCGGATTGCCGCGAAACGCCGTCGTCATCGTGGCACTCACCCGTGTCGGACCAATCCGCGATGAACACGCCACCATCCGGCCCGCAGACCAGATCGATACCTCGAAACCAGGGATCGGCTGAAAACCCAATGTCGGGTGCGTGCCTTCCGAGATAGCCCGAACCGTGTCGCACGACATCCTCAACGTTCAGGCGGCGGCCGTTGAAGTTGATCGTCAGGAGTTTTCCCCGCCATTCGTCCGGCCAGTTGTCGCCACCATAGAACATCAACCCGGTGTGGGCGTGACCCCCGCCGGCCGCCGAGGTGGCATCGGTGGTTCCGAGTCGCTGCCAATCGTTCCAGCTCTCCCCGGCCGCCCAATGGACGTGATCCGCGGACTGCTCGATGACCTCGTAAACATGGGGGTTGAGGTCGTTCCCGTGCATCCGGCGATAGTGTGCTCCCGCCGTGACATGCCAGAGGTGTCCGATGACCGTATTGATGAAGAAGGCCTCGCCGTGCTCATTCCAGTCCAGGCCCCACGGATTGGTGGTGCCTTCACAAACGATTTCCACCGAATGGCGCTGTGGATGATAGCGCCAGATGCCGCCGTTGATCCTTGCCCGTCCCTCTTCAGGAGTTCCGGGCCTGCCAAGCATAGAGGTCGCCTGGATGCCATGCCGACCGTAAAGCCATCCATCGGGGCCCCATCGCAGCCCGTTGGCCATCGTATGGTGATTCTGCCGCCACTCGAAGCCCTCCAACATCACCTTCGCCGGGCCATCAGGGCGATCATCCCGATCCTGATCCGCGATGAAGATCAGGTTGGGACTGGCAAGCGCCCAGACGCCGCCAAATCCAAGCTCAATGCTGCTCAGTCTTTGCAGGTCATCAGCAAACACGGTTCGCTTGTCGAAACGCCCGTCACCGTCGGCATCCTCGAAGATCACGATCCGATCCCGGAGAACTGCGTCGAACCCCTGTCTCACCTCTGCATAGGTGTAACACTCCGCCACCCAGAGACGTCCCCGACCATCCATGGCCATGGCGATCGGTTGGCGCACTTCCGGCTCGGCTGCGAACACCGTCGCCTTGAAGCCCGGTGGCAACTTCCACTCCGCGGCGGCCTGCTCCGGAGGCAACGGGCGGGTCGTCGATTTCTCCGAGTCGTAGGGCACCGGGATCTCGGCCAGGGCCGCGGCGCCCACGAGTGCGGCAGTCCAGATCGGGAATGAAAATCTCCTCATGAGGCAATCAGTGGTGGGTGGGGGTGTACATCAGCTTGTCCACGCCGACGCTCCAATCGTTGGCGACCTTCTGCAACCCATCCTCAGGCAATCAGGGCCCCGAAAATCTCCCGTTGGCTTCGCCTACAACCTCCCACAATCCCCTGTGACCTTGCACCCGACCGGCCCATCCTCCACGACATGTGCGCCGGTCCGTTGTCGCTCCCCCCGAAATCCTTGGGTTCATCCGTCATCCGACTTGTATCCTGCCTGGTCCTTTTCGCCGCGCTCACCAGGGTCCACGCCGAATCGTTCGACACCCTCATCCGCGGCGGACGGATCATGGATGGCACCGGCAATCCCGCTTGGTTTGCCGACCTTGGATTGCGCCACGGCCGCATCGCCGCCGTAGGACGCCATCTCGGCGAGGCCGCCGACATCATCGATGCCACCGGCAAGGTCATTGCCCCGGGTTTCATCGATGTCCACACCCACGCTGACGACGTTGCGGACCTGCCTCTGGCCGAGAACTTCATCCGCATGGGGGTCACGACCATTGTCGCCGGCAATTGCGGGATGTCCGCGTCGGATATTGGCGGCTTCTTCCGGCGACTCGACACCACCCCCACCACCGTGAACGTCGCCACCTTGATCGGACAGGGAACGGTTCGCGGCCAGGTGATGGGTGGCTCGTTTTCCCGTCCGCCGACGGCTTCGGAGCTGGCACGCATGCAGGAGCAGGTGCGGATGGGGATGGAAGCCGGCGCGGTCGGTCTCTCCACCGGACTGATCTATCTGCCAGGCACATTCTCAACGACCGATGAACTCATCGCCCTGACCCGCGAGATCGCGCCCTTCGACGGCACCTATGCCAGCCACATGCGGAGCGAGGGTCGGGACATCCTGGATGCCATTGCTGAAGCCGTTCGGATCGGGCGCGAGGCCGGGGTTCGGGTCGAGATCTCGCACATCAAACTCAGCGGCAACGCCGCCTGGGGACGCTCCGCCGAAATCCTGTCGGCCATCGAAGCCGCACGGGCGGGGGGTGTCGACGTCACCCACGACCAATACGTCTACACGGCTTCGAGCACGTCCCTGTCGCAACTCATACCGGAATCCTTCCGGGAAGGCGGACAGTTCAAGACCCACCTGGCCGATCCAGACCGCAAGGCCTCCATGATCGCCGAGATGCGGCGACGTCTCGCCGCCAATCTCCGGTCCAACTACGCCTATGCGGTCATCGCCAGCCACACCGCCGACACCGGCCTCAACGGACTGAACGTGGTCGAGGCGGCACTCAAACGCAGGGGATCCGACACCCTTGATGACCAGATCGAAACCATTCTCGAGATCCAGGCCGCCGGTGGGGCCAGCGCGGTGTTCCATGGCATCTCCGAGGACGATCTCCGGATCTTCGCACGCCATCCCAACACCATGTTCGCCTCCGACAGCGGCGTCCGGAAGTTCGGGGAAGGCGTTCCGCATCCGCGCGGCTACGGCAATGCAGCACGGGTGCTTTCCCGCTATGTCCGTGACGAGAGAGTGTTGCGACTCGAAGACGCCATCCGCCGCCTCACTTCCCTGCCCGCCTCGACATTCCGCCTGACGGATCGTGGCCAGATCCGACCTGGCGCCTGGGCGGACCTGGTGATCTTTGATCCGGCCACCGTACAGGACCAGGCGACGTTCCGGGAACCGCACCAGTACGCGACCGGGTTTCATCGGGTGCTGGTCAATGGCATCACGGTCGTCAAGGAAGACGCTGTGACCGGTAACCGACCCGGGCATCCGCTCCGACATCGACGCGTGAGCGAAGCGTCACCCTGAATCATGCAACCCAATGATTCCCCACGCCGACGCGGTGAAGTGCCCACCCGATTTCGGTATGGCCAGATTTCCGGGGGCCGGGCAGTTTTGACCCCAGCGTGGATGAAGAGGCTGTGGACGGAATGGCCGACGGACCGTCGCCCCTCATCAGACTGATTTCATCGCCATCCGTATGATCGCCGCCACCATGAGTTCCCGGACCCCACAACCCTCCACCCGCCGCGGATTCACCCTGATCGAACTGCTGGTGGTCATCGCCATCATCGCGATCCTTGCCGGCATGCTGCTGCCGGCCTTGGGCAAGGCCAAGACCAAGGCCCAGGGCATCTCCTGCCTGAACAATCTCAAGCAACTCCAACTCGGGTTCCAGATGTACCCGGCAGACAACCGCGATTTCCTGGTCAAACCCGGCAACGGCGGCAACGAGCCCTACTCCTGGGTTCAGGGCTGGATCGATTTCAATCCCGGCAATCCCGACAATACCAACACCACCCAACTCCTCGATCGCCGGAAGGCTGCCTTCGCCCCCTACATCCCCACCGCCGCAGTCTACAAGTGCCCGGCTGACCTCAGCCGCGTCACCATCGGTGGCGTCCGGCATCCGCGGGTCCGTTCCATGGGCATGAGCCAGGCCATCGGAGGCCCCGGTCCGTGGCTGGTTCCCGGATCCGGCATGAATGAGTCCCAACGCCAGTACAAGGTGTTCGTGAAGGAATCGGATCTCGCCAATCCCGGCCCGGCCAATGTGTACGTGCTGCTGGATGAACACCCCGACTCCATCAACGCCGGCGGCTTTGCCAACATGATGGTCGAAAACCGGAGTGCGGCCCGGATGATCGATTTCCCGTCGTCGTACCACAACGGCGCTGCCGGCATCTCGTTTGCCGATGGCCATGCCGAGATCAAGCGCTGGGTCGATCCCCGGACCAAGCCACCCGCGCGCTACAACACCACACTCTCCCTGAACGTCCCCAGCCCCAACAATCTCGACATCGTCTGGCTCTCGGAACGTACCTCGGTTCGAAACTGATCCCTCCCATGAAAACCGTGATCCCTCCCCGCGCCGGCTCCCGTGCCGCTGGCTTCACCCTGATCGAACTGCTGGTCGTCATCGCCATCATCGCGATCCTCGCCGGCATGCTCCTGCCCGCCCTGTCCAAGGCCAAGGCCAAGGCCCTCGCCACCTCATGCCTCAACAACACGCGGCAGATGAGTGTTGCCACCCGGCTTTACGCCCAGGATTTCAACAGCCGTTATCCCTGGACCTTCTCCCTCGTCGGCAACCAGCAGGATCGCAAATCCTGGTACAACTACATCATGCCCTATCAGCAGGCCAAAAAGGTCCTGCTCTGCCCCGTCCGACCCAAACGCATCGGCGTCCGGGCCACCTCGTCCGTCTTCCTCGTCTCCACCGACGGCGAGATCGCCTATCCCGTCGATGGCACCGTCGGCAACTACGGCGCCAATTTCCGTCTTGGCGGCTGTTGGTGGCCCGGGACCTGGGAATACAAGGGCATCACCGAGGAAACCGTCCGGAATCCGTCCGGCACCGTTCACCTCAGCGATGGCGGTGTCGCTGCCACCAACACCCGCGATCCCCAACGTTCCGTCACCTCCACCTCCCGCAAGAAGCCCGGCTGCTGGATCCTCCATGATCCAGGCAATGACGCCCCCTGCAATGGATGTGTTTCGTCGCCTGATGACCCCAACTGGGGCGGACCCGATCCCCGCCACGAGTTCCGTTCCAACGTGATGTTCGTGGATGGTCACACCGAATCCCTCAAGCCCGCCCAATGGTACTACGCGGGGACCCCGTTCCTGGACCCCGCCCGCGGCGGCCCATGAGCTCCCTCACCCTCTCCACCCATCCCCTTCTCGCCCGCGCCCTCACCCGGCTCCGAGACCAGTCAACCTCCGCTTCGGATTTTCGCCGGTACCTGCATGAAGCCGGCCATCTGTTGGCATGTGAAGCCACCCGACTCCTGCCCACCCGCAAGGTCCGCGTCCAGACCCCGCTCGCCGTCACCACCGGCTCGGACCTCCGTCGTCCTGTAGTCCTGGTCCCCGTCCTGCGCTCAGGACTCGCCCTGCTCGATCCCTTCCGCGAAATCCTGCCCGACGCCCTGATCGGATTTGTCGGACAACGTCGAAACGAAGAGACGCTTCAGCCGGAAGCCTACCTGTTCAAGGTGCCGGAAGTATCCCGGGCCGATGTCTTCGTCCTGGACCCCATGCTGGCCACCGGGGGCAGTGCCTCCGCAACGCTCGCCGACCTGAAGGCGCATGGCGCGAAACACCTGCATCTCGTCTGCCTCGTCGCCGCCCCCGAAGGCGTGGCCCGCATCCAGAGGGAACATCCCGAAGTCCCCATCCTCATCGGCGCCCTCGACCGTCGGCTCAACGAACGCGGCTTTATCGTCCCCGGTCTGGGCGATGCCGGGGACCGGTTCTTCGGCACCTGAATTATCCCTTGGCGCATCGCCATGGGACGAAGCACTTTCGGTCCAAGCGCATGTCCGTCATTGAACGCACCATCACGGTGAGTTGGCGTCATCAGGTCCACTTCACCGAAGACCTATTTGATCCGGCCAACTCCCTCCTCCGCGATGTCCTCGCGGAGACCGGGCCCGATCTGTTCCGTCGCAGGGCCAAGCTCCTCGTCATCATCGATGAAGCCTTGGCCGAGGCCCGGCCCGATCTCCTTCCCGCCATCCAGGCCTATTGCGCCGCCCACTCCGAAATCCTCGACCTCGTCTGCCCGCCCGTCCCGATCGTCGGCGGTGAAGCCGTCAAGAACGCCTATTTCCGCGTCTCGGAGATCCACGCCCTCATCGACCGTCACCACATCGACCGCCACAACTACGTGGTGGCCATTGGCGGTGGCGCTTTGCTCGACATGGTGGGTCTTGCCGCCGCCACCGCGCCCCGCGGGGTCCGGCATGTGCGCGTCCCCACCACCCCCCGAGCCCAGGACGATTACGGCGGCGGCGTGAAAAACGGGATCAATGCCTTCGGGAAGAAGAACTTCATCGGGACGTTCGCCCCGCCGTTCGCCGTCCTCAACGACTTCAACCTGCTCGCCACCCTGTCCGACCGCGATCGGCGCGCCGGTTATGTCGAAGCCGTCAAGGTGGCCTGCATCCGCGACGCCGAATTCTTCAACTGGCTCGAACAGCAGGCCGAGGCCCTCGCCCGATTCGAGCCCGGCCCCATGAAGCGGTTGATCCAGCGCAGTGCCGAACTTCACCTCAATCACATCGCCACCAGCGGCGATGCCTTCGAGATGGGCAGTGCCCGTCCGCTCGATTTCGGACACTGGGCCGCCCACAAACTCGAACAACTCTCCGAATACCGCCTGCGTCACGGCGAAGCGGTCGCCGTCGGCATCGCCCTCGATGTCCTTTACTCACGCGCCCGCGGTTTCCTTGCTCCAGAACCGGCCGAGCGGGTCCTCCGACTTCTGGAACGGCTCGGCTTCGAACTGTTCACCGCCGAACTCCTCCATCACGACACCGACCGCCAACTGCTGGTGGTGGCCGGCCTGGAAGAGTTCCGGGAACATCTCGGCGGCCAACTGACCATCACCCTCCTCCACGACATCGGCGCCGGGTTCGAAGTCCACGACATGTCCCTGCCCCTCGTCACCCAATCCATCGAGGAACTCCGGCAACGCCACCAGCGCTCGCGCCAGACCGTCCCCTTCACCCGCGAATCCGCGGTCCAGGAATCCCCGGGTAGACGCTGACGCACCAACCCGGAACTACCCCATCCTTCCGTGACGCGGGAGGCCCGTTCACCGCCCGGTCGCACGTCGCCAATCCATCATCGCCCACGGATCCGACACCGACGCTCCGGGATCCACATACCGATCCAGATCCCGCAGGGCCACGCAGCGGTACCCTTCCTTCCGCAGCCACTCGACATACTCCGCAAACCGCTCCGGCGGGGTGTTCACCCAGGGATGTTCACGGTCCGGCACCCCGTGGAACTGCAGCACGCTCACCTTTCCGTTCCGCGCCATTCCTGCCGCCCGCTTCAAATCCTCCAACGTCCAGACCGGCCTCGCATCCCCGGTCGTGGGTACCAGCAACGGATCATCCCGGCCCGGCTCATACGCCACACCGCGTCCGGTCTCATAAGCGAACTCCGGCTGCGCACCCCGACGCGCCCACCGGATCCCCATCGCACGCAACACCGGCAACGCCCCCGGATGGATCGCATTCCCCGGGTAGGCAAAACTCACCGGTCTCGGAATGCCATGGGCTTCGCACTGTTCCGCGATGTGTTCCACCTCGCCCTGCAACCGGCCCAGGCTCGATCCATTGATCCCCATGTGGCTCCGCGTGTGGTTGCCGATCTCGAATCCGTCCCGATGCAACTCCGCGATCTGCTCCCAGGTCAGGTAGTCGGTCTTGTTGGTCGGGAACGAGAATCCTTCCGTGATGAAGAAGGTCGCGCCAAACCCAGCCTGTTTCAGCAGGGGACGCACGGTGTGGTAATGCGATGCCACCGAGTCATCGAAGGTCAGCACCACCAACCGCTCCGGCACCGGCTCCCTCAAGGCCCCGGCCCGCACCGCCGGTCCGCTGTCCGGTACATCCACCACCTCACGCCGTAACCGCGCAATCTCACCGCGGATGTCTTCCCCCTCGTAGAACCAAAGCCAGCCCCGGGCCGACCCCATCGCTCCCGGCGCGAGATCGTCCAGGCGTGGATCCGAGTGGATGCACGGCACCGGCGGATTCTGCCAGACCCGGTTCAACCCATCCCATGCCGTCACGATCCATCGTTTCCCCCCGGCATCCCGACACGCGGCAAAGGGCGGATCCAACAGCTTGTTCTCCCCCGTCTGATCCCCAAACCCCGTCGCACGCCCCAGCATCACGCACACCTGGCTCCGGATCGCGGTCACCGTCGATGTCGACCCGTTCCG